>CAYUPT010000294.1:0-5556 GCA_964446725.1 uncultured Bradymonadales bacterium
GTCGGACTCCGTCGCGATGCTCCTCGTCCGACCAGGGGATGTCATCGGCTCCAACACCGTCTTGCTGACATCGCCGAATCGCCCTCCGACGACGAGCCAGCAAACCCGGACGATGACAGTGGGACTCCGTCGCGATGCTCCTCGTCCGACCAGGGGATGTCATCGGCTCCAACGCCGTATTGCTGATATCGCCGAAGCGCCCTCCAACCAGGAGCCAGCAAACCCGGACGATGACAGTCGGACTCCGTCGCGATGCTCCTCGTCCGACCAGGGGATGTCATCGGCTCCAACACCGTCTTGCTGACATCGCCGAATCGCCCTCCGACGACGAGCCAGCAAACCCGGACGATGACAGTGGGACTCCGTCGCGACGCTCCTTGTCCGACCAGGGGATGTCATCAGCGCCAACACCTTGTAGGTCTATCGCGATCAGCTATTTAGGCTTCGTTTTTCGATTGAAAACTGCGGCGAAATCTTCACGGTCTCACGCCCCGAGCGTAGCGAGGAAGTACTCTTGGGGTGCTCGGTCCTACATTATTTTGCCAGCTTCTGAGCTTTGGAGGACGCCGGGGGCGGCAGGCGGTTGTAGTTCGGGGCAAAACCGATTCGGCTTTACAAATAGCGCCGAAAACGAAGATAACTATGGGGTGGAGAGCAATGACTTTAAGTGGATGATGCGGAGGTAGGCGTGGCACAGGATACAATTGTCGATCGGTTGTTGGATAAGGCGAAGACGCAGGGCCAGGAGCCGGCGCTGTACTACGAGGAGGGCGGGGAGTGGAAGTCCCTGAGTTGGCGTCAATACGCCGACCGGGCCAAGAAGTTTGCAGGGGCGATGATCGATATGGGCTGTGAGTCGGGGGCCCACGTCAATATCTGCGGCTACAACTGTCCGGAGTGGGTCATTGCCGATGTGGGAACCATGGTTTGCGGCGGCGTGCCCTCCGGGATCTACAACACCAATAGCCCCGATAAGTTGGCCTACATCGTCAACCACAGCGAGGCCAAGATCCTGGTGCTGGAAAATAAAGAGCAGTGGGATAAATACGACGAAGTCCGCGACGAGATCGGAGACTCGCTCAAAAAAGTGGTCCTGATCCGCGACATCGACAAGATCGACGATGACATCGCCATCGGGTTCGACGATTTTCTGGCCCGCGGCGAAAAGCACCTCGATGAGGTCGATGAGTGCGTCCAGAATATCGACCCCGAGGCGCTGGGGACCATGATCTACACCAGCGGTACCACGGGACCGCCCAAAGGGGTCATGATCAGCCACAAAAACCTGGCGGTCACCGCCGACATCGCCAATGAAGTCGTCGGCGAGGACTTTGTGGGCGATGATGACTGCGTCGTATCCTATCTGCCGCTGTCGCATATTGCGGAGCAGATGTTTTCGATCCACCTGGCGATTACGCTGGGTTATCCGATCTACTTTGCGCCCAGTCTCGACGAGCTCAAAGAGACCCTCCAGGTGGCGCGTCCGACGCTATTTTTCGCCGTGCCCCGAGTGTGGGAGAAATTCAAGGCCGCCATCGAGGGCCAACTCGACGAGGCTGGATTCCCCAAGAGTATGCTGCTCAACTGGGCGCGAAATGTCGGTGTCGACGGAGGCTACGAGATTCTCGAACACGGCGAGCCCCAGGGCTTTAACGGCTTCAAGTACAATATCGCGAAGTCTCTGGTCTTCGATAAATTGGCGGGCAAAGTCGGCCTCGATCGCCTCAAGATCGCGATCAGCGCCGCGGCGCCGATCGGCCGCGACGTCCTGGAATTCTTTATGAGTCTGGGCATCATCATCCGCGAAGTCTACGGACAATCCGAGGACTGCGGACCGACGACGTTCAACTTTCCGGAACCGGGTGGAACCAAACTCGGCACGGTGGGCAAGCCGCTTCCGGGAGTCGACGTCAAGCTCGCCGATGACGGCGAAATTCTCGTCAAGGGGCCCAATGTCTTTATGGGCTATTACAAAAACGAAGAGGAGACCAACGAGACGCTCATCGACGGGTGGCTGCACTCCGGTGATATCGGTGAATTTGACGACGACGGCTTTTTGAGCATCACGGATCGCAAGAAGAATATTATCATCACCTCCGGCGGTAAAAATATTGCGCCGGCGCCGATGGAGGCCGGCATCAAGGAATTCTCCGCGCTCAGCCAGGTCGTGGTCATCGGCGACGACCGAAAATTTTTGAGCACCCTGGTGACCCTCGATCCGGAGCTGGCACCGGCGATGGCCGAAAAACGGGGCTGGCCGACGGATCTCGAAGAATTGGCCGAACACCCGGAGTTACTGGAAGAGATTCGGGCTCATATCGAAAAGGTCAACGGCAAATTCGCCCGCGTGGAGACGGTCAAGAAGTTTACGCTTCTGCCCCATGAATTTACGCAGGAAAACGACGAATTGACGCCGACCCAGAAGGTCAAACGCCGGGTCGTGACCGACAAATACATCGATAAGATCGACGCCATGTACAAAGGTGAGGGCGGACTCGATATTTGATAGCCAGACCGGGCACCGTGGTATTTAGCCCATCGGTGCCCGGTGATGTTCCCGGGATCACGGACAGAACGTGCGAAGACGATCGCCGTAGGGCGGGCGAACGACGCCGGCCTCGGTGATAATCGCGGTGACCAGGTCGGCGGGGGTGATATCGAAGGCCGGGTGGGCGACATCGACGCCCTCCGGGGCGATGGCGGTGTCGCCGATATGGGTGACCTCGCGCCGGGAGCGCTGTTCGATGGGGATATCGGCGCCGGTGGGCGTCTCCAGATCGATAGTCGACAGCGGGGAGGCGACGTAAAACGGGATATCGTGGCGCTCGCAGAGAGCGGCCAGGCCGTAGGTGCCGATTTTATTGGCCACATCGCCGTTGGCGGCGACGCGGTCGGTGCCGGTGATGACGGCGTCGACCATTCCCTGTTGCATGAAATGGGCGGCCATGCTGTCGGTGATCAGCGTGGCGTCGATGCCGTCTTGTAGACACTCCCAGGTCGTCAGTCGCGCCCCCTGAAGGTAGGGGCGGGTCTCGCCGATCCAGACCCCATCGAGTTTGCATTGTTGGTCCAGGGCCCGAATCACGCCCAGGGCGGTGCCAATTCCGCCGGTGGCCAGTCCACCCGTATTGCAATGTGTCAACACCCGGGCGGGGGCATCGAAGAGCTCAGCGCCGTGTTGAGCGAGTTTTTGGTTGTTGTTGCGATCATCTTCGAAGATCGATTCCGCGGTATCGAAGAGGCGGTCGACCAGGGCGTCGAGATCGGTGTCGAATTCGTCGACGACGCGCTGGCAGCGCTCGATGGCCCACCGCAGATTGACGGCGGTGGGACGGGTATTGAGCAATTGATCGGCGAGCCGATCGGCCTCGGTCTGGGGACGAGTCATCGGATCGTGGGCGAAATTTCGGATGCCGATGGCGAATCCAAAGGCGGCGGCGATGCCAATGGCCGGCGCCCCGCGGATGACCATGTCGCGGATGGCGTCGGCGACGGCTTTCGGGGAGTGGAGTTGTTGCCAGATCTCCTGGCCGGGAAGTCGGCGCTGGTCGAGCATCTCCAGGTGGCCGTCGGCGCGCGAACCGCTCCAGCGAAGGGGGACGACGTCGGATTCGATGGTATCGCTCATGGCGTTTCCGTGGTGGTGGGAGAAGATAATTTGTCGCGCAATTTCGCCGACGCTTTTTCGGGGTCGGCGCGGCCCGATGAAGCCTTCATAACCTGCCCCATAAAATGACCGAAGAGCTTCGTTTTCCCCTGTCGGTAGTCGGCGACCAGTTGTGGGTTATCACGCAGGACCTGGTCGACGATGGTTTCGATCTGGTCGTCGTTGTCGAGTTGTCGAAGCTCGAGGCGCTCGACGACCTGGCGGGGCGACTCGTCGCAGTCCAATAATTCTTCGAGGACTGTGGAGGCCGCCGAAGTGCTGATGGTGCTGTCTTCGACGAGGGCGACGATGTCGGCGACGTCTTCGGGGCTGATATCCAGGGCGCCGATGTCGGTGGTGACGTAGCTCAGAACGTCGTTGGCGATGAAGTTGGCGATCGACGGAGCCGGGGCCCCGGCGTTGGACTGGACGGCGCGCTCAAAGAAGTCGGCGCGCGCCGGCGGATCGACCATCCGTTCGGCATTGTCAACGCTGAGGCCGAGTCCGTCGATAAAGCGCCGGCGTCGACGTCGGGGGGATTCGGGAAGTTCGTCGCGGACGCGCTGGATCTGGTCGTAATCGACAGTGAGTTCGGGTAGATCCGGATCGGGAACAAAGCGATAGTCGGGAGAGGTCTCCTTGCTTCGCATCGGTCGCGTCGAGTCATGGTCGGGGTCGTACAGCCTGGTTTCGTCGCCACTGGACCCGGGATCGCTGACCTGTTGTCGGCGCCGGCGTATTTCGGCGCTCAGTGCCCGGCGGACAAAGCGAAAGGAATTGAGGTTTTTGAGTTCGGTGCGCCCGCCGCGCTGTCCGTCGGGGCCGCGAAGCGAGATATTGGCGTCGCATCGAAAGGATCCGTCCTCCAGGTTGCCGTCGCAAATGCCGAGGTGGACGACGAGCCGGTGCAATGCCCGGAGGGCCGCTTCGGCTTCGGTCGGACTTCGAAGGTCGGGATCGGTGACAATTTCGATCAGTGGCGTGCCGGCGCGGTTGTAGTCGATGAGCGTGCGCTGGTGGTCGTCGTCGTGAATCGATTTGCCGGCGTCTTCCTCGAGGTGAATACCGGTAAGCGCCAGGCTCTTTTGGGCACCGTCGACGTCAAAGACCAATTCGCCGCCGGAACAGAGCGGTCGGTCGTATTGCGTGATCTGATAGCCCCGGGGAAGGTCGGGATAAAAGTAGTGCTTGCGGTCGAAACGGCTCCGGGAGTGGATGGTGCAGTCCAGCGCGAGGCCGGCGCCGATGGCCATGTCGACGGCGCGGCGGTTGACGACAGGAAGACTTCCGGGAAGGGCGATGTCGTAGGCGGTCAGACGACTGTTGGGCGAGGCACCGGAGTCGACGGGCCCGGGGCTGAAGAGCCGGCTTTCGGTTCGGAGCTGGCAGTGGATTTCGAGACCGATGATCGGCTGGAGTTCGTCGCAGCTCATGATGACGTGGCAGTGTCGATGGAGTTGACGTCGATAGCTTCCACGGTGCGAGCCGCCGAAAAGAGCGTCGGTTCCCGGAATCGATTGGCGACCAGCTGGAGACCGATGGGCAGGCCGCTGTCGTCGCGGCCCACAGGTAGAGAGATCGCCGGAAGCCCGGCCAGGCTGGCGGGAACGGTAAAGATGTCGTCGGCGTAGGCGTCGAGTGCTCCGGTGGTGTCGGTCTGTTCGAAGGCGGTGTGGGGCGTCGTCGGGGTGGCGATGACGTCGATATCGCCGCCAAAGACGCGCTGGAAGTCGTCGATAATGAGTTGTCGCACCCGACAGGCCCGGTCGAAATACTGCTCGTAGTGGCCGGCGGACAGCGTATAATTGCCGAGCAGGATGCGCCGTTTGACCTCGCGGCCAAAGCCGGTGGTGCGGCTATTGTTGTAGACGTCATCCAGGTTGTCGGCGTCGGCGCGCCGGCCGTAGCGA
>CAYUPT010000295.1:0-5554 GCA_964446725.1 uncultured Bradymonadales bacterium
GGTCGTCAGCCGTCGGCGTCGTCGGTGTGGTCGGTGTCGTCGTCGAGCATCGGAAAGCCCATCTCCTCGCGCTTTTTCAGGTAGGCGCGGGCGATGCCGCGGGCCAGATCGCGGATGCGGCCGATGTATTTCTGGCGCTCCGTGACACTGATGGCGCCGCGGGCATCGAGGATGTTGAACGTGTGACTGGCTTTCATGATGAAATCGTAGGCCGGAAAGACCAGGTCCTGTTCCATCAATTCTGTGGCGCTCTGTTCGAATTCATCGAACCACTGGAAGTGACGGTCGAGATTGGCCTCGTCGAAGTGGAAGTGGCTGAATTCGACTTCGTCCTGGTGGCGGATCTCGCCGTAGGTCACTCCGGGGGCCCAGGCGAGGTCGTAGACGCTGTCGACGTCCTGCAAAAACATGGCGATGCGCTCCAGGCCGTAGGTGATTTCGGCGGGTACGAGCTGCATCTCGACGCCGCCGACCTGCTGGAAGTAGGTAAATTGGGTGGCCTCCATACCATCGAGCCAGACCTCCCATCCGAGGCCCCAGGCGCCGAGGGTCGGCTGCTCCCAGTCATCTTCGACCAGTCGCAAGTCGTGGACCATGGGATCGATGCCGATTTCGCGCATGCTCTCCCAGTACAGGTCGATGACATCATCGGGACTGGGTTTTAACAGAACCTGAAATTGGTAGTAGGCGCCGAGGCGGTTGGGGTTTTCGCCGTAGCGGCCGTCGGTGGGACGGCGGCACGGTTCGGCGTAGGCCACATTCCAGGGCTCGGGCCCCAGGGCGCGAAGAAAGGTGGCGGCGTTGTAGGTGCCGGCCCCTTTTTCGACATCCCAGGGCTGCTGGATGACGCAACCGTAGTCGGCCCAGTAGTTCTGGAGGGTGAGAATCAGGTCCTGAAAATAGGCGTTGGACATGGAGGTTCCGCAGACGGCGAAAGAAAAGACGGAAACGGCGACTCAACGGAGTGGACTTATAAGGCCAGGCGGGTCGACAGGGCAAGAGGGGTGACAAAAAAAACGCCCCGGCGTCGGCCGGGGCGTCAACAGTGGTGTCGGCGCCGGTTACAGCGCCCAGACCATCGGGGTTATTCTTCGTCGGCGACGCCGAGGATGACGGTGGCGTCGGTGCCGAATTCGATGCCGGCGCTAAAGGCGTCGGTCTCACCGCTGCCGTCGGTGTCGACATCGGTCAGGCTCTCGATAATCGAGATGTAACTGCAGTATTCGCCGAGCATGTCGCACAGCTCTTCTTCCTCGGTGCACATCAGTTCGCCTTCCCCGTCTTCGTGGTCACTGAAGTCGCATTCGCTTTCGCCTTCTTCGTCAAAGAGCGGGTCGGGATTGCCGAGGCATTCGCAGTCGGCGGCCAGGTCGTTGACGACGGCCAGCAACTCGTCGAAGAGAATCAATCCGCCGAGTTCGCCGTTTTCGAGGACCACGCCGCCATCGATGCTGCTGTCGGAGGCCACCAGGTCGGCTTCGATGATGGCGTTACTGATGGTGAGGTCGACTTCCATATCGAGGTCGATGTCGTCGCTCAGTCCGCCGATGTCCAGGGAGAGGACCACCGAGCCGGGACCGGCATTGACGCGCAGCATCCCGTCTTCGTCGACAATTTCGGCGTTCGGAAGAAGGGCGTGCGGGTGGGTGCCGGAATCAAAGCTGGCGGGGTCGATCATCGCGCCGTCCGGGGTGACTTCGGTGGCGAACAGGAAGTTGATATCGAATTCCTGACCGGCTTCGATGGCGTCCAGGCCCTCGTGTTCCAGGACCAGATTGAGGTCGCCGTCGTCGATCGACTCCTGAATCATGTCGTTGATCGCATCGCCGTCTTCTTCGCCGTCATCGCCATTGTCATCGCCCATGAAGCTACCGATCAAACTGGCGATTTCGTCGAGCTCATTGTTGATCTGGCCGTCGCCGGTAAAGTCGATACAGCAGTCGTCGCCGGCAATGGCGAGCTGCGAGATATGGGAGCCGGGTCCGAACTCAAAGTCATCGTAGTCACCGACGTCGCATCGCTCGGGGGCCGCGCCGTCTTTCCAGGTGTCGGAGTCCTCGCAGGTCGGTGTGGGGTCGGCGAGACCGCCCTCGAGACCGGTATCGGTGCCCGGAGCATAGATGCACTCACCACCCTGGCAGATTTCGTCTGTGCCGCAATCGTCTTCGGTGATGCAGTCGACGTCGTCGTTGTCGCCGTTGTCGTTGTCTTGATTTTGTTGGTCTTGATTTTGTTCGGTTCCGGCGGTGTCTTCGCCGCAGGCGACAAACGTCAGCCCAGCGCTGACCAGAAGAACCAGAAAAAGGGTCGAACTACGTCGAAAAATCATCTGTCTTGCCTCCACAAGTGAGAACGTCAATCGTCGGATATCGCGGTCGATCCAAATTTGGTCGATCTACGAGGCGCTACCGAATTGAGCGCGGACCGTTGAGACTCCAGTCAGATTACTCGATGGGGTCGCTCGCCAGGGCCGCATTTTTCAGAATAGCTGCCAGATGTGAACGCTAGCAAAAAAGCCGATAGCAGGTCAAGTATTGGCGCTTTCATCGGGCCATTTACAGGCTGACCGAGCAGGCAGGACGGGCCGAGGCAACTGCCCCACGACAGGGGCGGTTGTTGCGATCCCGATGTTTCTGTAACGTTGCGCGGCCCGTCGGTGGCGGGATTTGAGTGCTCAGATTAAAGCAGCGAGGTATCAGGTGAGTTCACAGCAGTTGGATGTGGCCGTCGTAGGAGCAACCGGAGCGGTGGGCCGAGAGATGTTGTCGGTGCTCCGGGAACGAGCATTTCCGGTGGGCCAGTTGCGAGCGATGGCGTCGCACCGCTCGGCGGGCACGGAGCTGGAATTCGGAGAGGACACGGTGGTCGTCGAAGACCTCGAAAAGGCCGATTTTGATGGCGTCGACATTGCGCTGTTTTCGGCCGGTTCGGGAGTTAGTCGGGCCCACGCCGATCGGGCCGTGGAGGCCGGCGCGGTGGTCGTCGACAATACCAGTGCCTTTCGAATGGACGACGGCGTCCCGCTGGTCGTCCCCGAGGTCAATCCGGAGACCATCGGCGACCACGACGGGATTATTGCCAACCCCAATTGCTCGACGATTCAGATGGTTGTGGCCCTGGATCCGATCGCCGATCGATTCGGGCTGGGCCGGATCGTGGTCAGCACCTACCAATCGGCGTCTGGGGCAGGCCAGAGCGGGGTCAAAGAGCTGATGGAAGGGGTCCGGGCGAAGGTCGCCGGGGAACAAGAACCGGAGCCGTCAACGTTTGCCCATCCACTGGCATTCGATGCCCTGGCTCATATCGACACCTTCGACGACAGCGGATATACCCGGGAAGAGCTGAAGATGGCGCGGGAGACGCGAAAGATTATGGATGCGCCACAACTCGAAATCAGTGCGACCTGTGTTCGGATCCCCGTGATTCGCTCGCACGGAGAGGCGGTGACCGTCGACACCGAACAGCCGGTGGATGTCGACGCGCTGCGACAGCTGTGGCGCGAAACGGAGGGCGTCGAGGTGGTTGACGATCCGGAGCAAGACCAATATCCGACAAGCCGCCGGGCCGAAGGCACCGACCCCTGCTGGGTCGGTCGGCTTCGCGCCGACCGGGATCGACCGAAGACGCTCCATTTCTGGGTCGTCAGTGATAATTTGCGCAAGGGCGCAGCGCTTAATGCGGTACAAATTGCCGAGATTCTCGCCGAGGACTACCAATAATGTTGCAAACGATGTCTAGAAGTTCGGGTCTGCTCGTCGGGATCGGCGTCGCCGTGATCGCGCTGATGATTATCCCGTCGGAGGTCACGGCGCTGGAGACTAGCGGCGAGGTCAATACGGCGTCGATTCTGGTGGAGCCAAATCACACCATCGACGACCGGACGCTGTATGCGGGGATCCAGGAGTGCCAGGCACTGGTCGGTGAAGAAGACACCGACGAGGAGTCCGTCAGTTTCGAATACGACACCAGAGTCAATCTCCAGGAGACCTCGCTGTACGACGGCGTCTTCCACTACCCCAGAGAGCGTGGCGCCAATTCGCGAAATTGCGTCCAAGACGGCGAGCTCCAAGACGATTGTCGGGAAATCGACGATGACCTCGAGGACTACAGCGTAGAGGTCAGCGACGACGGATTCGAGGTCTCCGGAAGTGTGGGATTTCGTACCCTTAGCGGGGTGGAGTCCGTCGAGGATTGCCAGGAGTACGAAGGGGAGTTGGACGAGGAATACCGCATTCAGCTTCGACTTCGCCGGGCCACAGACGCCGACTGGGAGCGGTCGGAGGTGCGCCTGATTTTGGATCTGATTCGCCCCGACGCGCCGGAGTTGTCCGATGCCCTGGCCACAGAGCATACCATCCGCGTCGAATTCGAGGGCTCGGAGTCCGATGATACCCGTCAGCACCGGGTGATTTATTCGACGGAACCATTCGACGCCGGCGACCTGGCGGAAGATATTATGGATAATCCGATGGCCATAGAGGGCACGGAGTCCGGTCGCATCAACGTGGCGTTGACTCCCGGATCGACAGTGTATGTGGCGATGGTTGCCGAAGACGAAGCCGGCAACTTCAGTGTCGTCTCAGAACCGATGGAGACGACGGTACTCGAGACCGACGGATTCTGGGACGTATACGTCGATGCGGGAGGCGACGAGCAGGGAGGTTATGGATGTCAGTCGGCGACGGCGGCGGCCTCGACAGTGATGTCGGTGGCAGCGCTGATGCTGCTGGCACTGATCGGTCGGGTCCTTCTCGGTCGTCGAGCAGATGCCAGATGTAGTGTGGAGAGCAGTCAACAAGAGGTTCGACGACGATGAGAGGACGGACGTCAATGAGACGAATCGCGAAGTTTTTGACCGCAGTTGTATGTGTGGGCGCCGTGATGGCGTCGACCGTCGACGAGGCCTCTGCATTTGGCTACGACGAGGAGACCCGAGGTCTCTTCGAAGTCAAGCTCGGTCCCTACATGCCGATGATCGACGAGGGCCTGGACAACGACCCGTATGACACCTTCTTTGAGGGGCGGGCGATGTTGTACGGGGAAGTGGAATACGACTACCACCTGTGGCGCCAATTCGGCACATTGAGCATCGGGTTGCACGCCGGATACGGCCGTGTCAGCGCCGAGATGATTGCGCCCGAAGTCGATGACGTCGATATCGACGACGAGTCGGCACTGCGCAATATCCCGCTCAAATCGTCGCTGGTCTATCGCTACGACTACAGCGCGCACAACCACGGCATCCCGCTGGTGCCGGTGGCCAAGGCCGGACTCAACTACAACTTCTGGCGGGTCACCGATGCCGACGGCGAAACGGTCGAAATCGACGGCCAGCGCGGCTCCGGCGGCAAGGCCGGATGGCATGCGACGCTGGGGCTTCACCTGCATCTGGACTTCTTCGATCCCAGAAGTTCGGCGTCCATGGAAATGGGCTGGGGCGTATCGAATTCCTTTCTATTTGCCGAGTACACCTGGACGCGCATCGGTGGCTTTGGCGACGGGGGCCTGGACCTCAGTGCCAATCACTGGGCGGCGGGACTGACCTTTGAATTTT
>CAYUPT010000296.1:0-5500 GCA_964446725.1 uncultured Bradymonadales bacterium
CACCGTGCGCGTCGACAACAAGGGCGAATTCCCCTCGATGGAGGAGATCGAGAGCTGGGATAGCGACGAGTTCACCGAGTCCAGCCAGATCCACATCGGTGAAAATGAACCCGTAAACCACACCACCGTGATTCCTCCCTCGTCATTTCCCGAACCCAGCGCCTATAACATCCAGATCGCTCTCGTGGCGCAACACGATGACTGGCAGGGTATCGACCACTTTCGAAGCCCCGGTTTTTTCAGTCTTTCCACGTCACATACCGTGTACTACGAAAGTGAGTATTATCGTCGAGGTATTGAGGGCGCTGAAAACCTGCAAAACCAACTGAATCGATGGGAATCCACGGATCCCAATCGATGGGTTGGAGTCCACATCACGGGCCTATTTCTCGCGCCTCCCCGAGAGCTCTCGAATTGGAATGATGTTGAAGACGGCACCGATGCCGACTTGGGTCAGCTTATCGAAACCTCGGAACAAGACATCGATTTGGACTTCTACTTCATGGGTAAGATTCACCCATCTGTATCCTTCACCCACGAAAAAAATGTCTACTACGTATTGAAGGACGGAGAACTCATCGACAGCTTTCAATTTTCTCCGGGGTTCGAAACCGATTTCCAAATTGAATACGAACGAGAAAACGGCTGGAAATACAACGTCGAACTCTCTCTCGATGAAGGCGAGCACAGTGTTGTCCAGGTCCTGGCCGCCCCGATGCCGACGGGCACGGCGTATAAGAGATCGGACGACCGGCTGGATCGGCCGAGGCCATTGTTCTCCAACGCCCTCGAAATTCAGCACGTTCCCGAGGACTGAAAGTGCTCCAACAATAGTGGATTGAACACAACGTACGAACCCACATTTTCCCAACCCTCGAGATCATGATGTCGCGCCATATTTTCTTCGCTGTAGTAGCCGTAGTGGCCGTTTTATTTGTCGGGCCAGCCTGCAATTTTTCCGATCCCGCAGAGCCCGTACAGAATGATGGTGACGTCGAATCACCGGTGCCACCGGATACCGACGCCCTCGACATTCTGTGGACCATTGAAAATACCTACGTAAGTTGCGGCTACCAGGATAAAATACGAGACGCGGCGCCGGATATATTTGAAACCTTGGACGACGCCGAACGGGACTTTCACATTGCCGTGACGACCCCACACGGCCTGGATGATGAACTTCCGCACCCCGGCGACGATGTTGATCCCGTCGCCCGGGCTGGATATCTGCAGTCAGAACCCCAACCCGTTCCCGCTTTCGACGATCAGTACTGCCTGTACGGCAAGGACTCATCAGGCGAGCCGGTGGAGGGCGATTTCTCGCGCTTCGACACACTTCTGGAGGATGCGATCGAGTGCACCCAAGATCCCGAGGAACACCAACACCTTCTCGACTACGATGAGGACTTACTTCAGTGCGCTATTTACGATCCGAATATTCTATCTCAAGATGAATTCGAAGCGAATTGTGACGAAGAACAGGACTACCCGGCTCTCAAGGAGTTTTTTCCGGACCGCGAGTCCTACCGCGACATCCCAACCGTACTGCGCGCTGAAGACTACCGCGACGACGGGCAACTGGACGTCGATGCCGTCGCCGCTGATTTTCGCTGCATGTCTTTTGTCGGGTCCAAGAGTATCCATACCCGTCAGGGACTGGCGATGACCGCTCGCGCCCTGTCGCCGGAGATGACCGGTGCGCCGGACAGCGCCGATGACGCCCCCAATGCCGGCTTTATTCGACCGGAGGCCGAGACCAGCCTAGTCTTTGTGAGTAACCGCAACGACTGCAGCCACGATGGTGCACTCGACGAACCAACGGATTGCGGCCAGGGGCAGTGTGCGATTGCCGAACACCACGGTGGTGAATTGGTATCCGTCGAAGAGCTCGCGGACCGCGTCGTCGAAAACCTGACGGCCTCCAAGGGGGCCGAAGAACTGGCCGACTCCGATATCCACGTCGCCTCGGTGCACGGCGATTCACAGCGGCTCGATCCGGTGAATGTACCCGAGCAATGTCCGGAAGGAGGTTATTTCGACGGTCTCGACACCACGTGCTCCACCGGTAATTACATCGCAACCAGCGGTCATCGCTACGGCGACTTCCTGCAGCAATTCAGTGAGCACTACCCGAACTCCGACGAGAACGACTCGGTAGAAGGATTAATATGCGACGACGTGACAAACACGTTCACATCGAGGGAACTCTTTGGAATCGAGTAATGCTCACTGCTCGGGGACGTAGCTCGTATTTGTCAGTGCCTGACGGCATAGAAGCAGTAGCCTGAATTGGCAAACGGGGCGCACGATGGCTCACCGATCAGATGCAGGCCATCCGTCGGGAAGCGGACCCGGTCGACACCATTCGCAGACAGGCTTGCTGCATTTTGAAGCGTTGGTCGATACCGTCGGCGCTGGTTGGCTGACGGTCGGAGGGATTTCTTCAGGATCCACATCACGACAACAACGGGATCGGCACCCATCCGGGCATAGAGGAGGTGGCTCAACCGGGCGAAAGTGAGCGACGTCGGTGGGGCCACAGATAGCTCGCTCGGATGTGGCGATGGGCGCGCCGATGTCGACGCTCGGGCCATTTGTGGAACCCGCAAAAGCAGGTGGCTTGAGCAATTGAGATTCACAACCGTTTGTGTCGCGTGGTCCATGTCGGTAGCGTGGGAGCCACCGAATTTTCTCTTGCACAGCGACACCCATGGTCTCTGTCCTCGCACGGAGTGTTTGTGTTGAGAACCAAGCCTGGAATTTTAGTTGTAGTAGTCGCCGGATTGGCGATGTTGCTGTTGACCTCAACGGGGTGCTCCGATGATCCCGGTGATGATTTTGAGGAGCAGTGTTCTGGCCCGTACACCGAGGTCTGCGGCGGTGCGTGCATCTCGACTCTGACCGATCCGGACCACTGCGGTAGCTGCGGGACGACCTGTGGCGAAGAGGAGGCCTGTTTCTCTGGGCAATGCGTCGATACCTGTGGAGCGGGGCTCGAAATGTGCGATCGGCGCTGTGTGGACCTGGACTCCGATGCCGACCACTGCGGCCAGTGCAATAATTCCTGTGGTGACCAGCAAGGCTGCAGTCTCGGCGAATGTGTGGAGTCCATGGCCTTTGAGCGCGACGATGAATTCTGTCTGGCCGGTGGGCCGGCCGTCGTCATTGAAGACCCCACTCGCGGGGACCGCTGCAGTGGGCAACTTCGGCGAGAACTCTTTTCATCGGCCATCTGCGGTTGCAATCGCGCCGTATTCGAGGGCGAGCTGGAGACCGATGGCTTTGACAGCACGGCCGGTCCCTACGAACCAGGGCTGATGGACGGTCCTGTCGGGATGAACGATCACCTCGATATTGGCGGCCAGACATCGTTTGATGGGGCGGTCACAACGGCGGGGCGCCTGGATGCCGAAGAGGATCTATTGATCAGCGAGGACTTGGCTGTCGGCGAAGATCTCAGCGTATCGGGCGAGGCGACAATCGACGGCGATGCCGCAATTGCGGACGGAATCTCGGCGTCGGCGCTATCTGTGGGAGGAACCCTCACGGTGCCCGAAGGGACCAACGTCGATGACTATTCCTACGGTGAACTCATCGAGCAAGATGTCATCGTCGATCCGCCCTGTCCCTGCGACTCCATCCCGGATATCGAAGCGATTGTCGATGCCCGAAGCGACGACAACGACAATGACGCGGTCGAACTCGATGCTGGCGTTCTCGTCGACAATGAGGACTCCATCCAGCACCTCGCGCTGCCCTGCGGCCACTTCTATCTGAGTGGAAGCGATATCGAGACCGACCTGACGATTCTCGCAAACGGGCGCACCGCGATCTACATCGACGACACCTTTACGACAGACGGAGATCTTCGAATTCTGCCGGCACCGGGGGCGGAGCTCGACCTATTCATCGACGGCCAAATCACCGCCGAGGGGACGTTGACGCTCGGTTCGCCCAATTATCCGGCGGCGACCCGGATTTACATCGACGATCAGATTTTGCTGGAAGACGACGTTCAACTCAATGGATACCTTCTGGGCGAAGATCACATCACGCTTGAGGGGAATATCGAGGTCTTTGGCGGCCTCTTTGGCGGCAACCGCCTGTCCGCCGAGGGCAATACGTCAGTCCACTACGATCACCAGGTTCGCGAAGCGACGGACCCCGAACTGACGAATGGGACGTGCCCCGACCCCGGCGACGAGTGAGCACCTCTGCGATCCCGGGCGGGGCGGTTGGTTGGGGCAGTGGACATCCGAGTTGGCGGTGCGCGAAGCTCCAACCCCTGTCGAATCGAGGTCGGACCCCGTTATGAATGTCACCAGATTCCGGGGCGCCAGTCGTTGGAGTCCGGTCCCGCGTTGACAGCGACGAAGTCAGGGGGGACAACTAGCACACGGCAGTGAGATGTGTTGTGACGTAGTTTCGGCGAGGAGTGGGCAATGAAATGTCGGCTAATGGCAGTGTTGGCGCTGAGTCTGGTTGTGACGGGTTGTGCGACGACGGAAATGGAGACGGCGCGTCAGCTCGACTCCGGTGAGACGGTCGTCGCAGGCACCGCCACGGTGCCCGGGGCGCTGGGGATCATTCCCAAGGCCAGCGGTTCGGTGCGCTACGGCCATCCGGTCGGCGATGTCGGTGGTCATATCGGGACGACGCTGGCGACGTACAGCGCCGGGCTGGGAACTCGGTTGTATCCCGCCGACTTTCTGACGTTTAGCCTTCAGGGCGATGTGACGGCGCCCATCATTTCCTTCGACGATTTTATCGGTGCCACACAGGTGACGTTGACGCCTCGAATTTCGACATCTGCTGAGGGCAATCGCTTTGTGTACGGGGGCCTGGAGGCATCGGTACCGCTGTGGGTGTCCGGAGAGTGGGGCGTAATTGGAGGAGAGACGGTGGCCGCTCAGGGCGGATTTTTTGTCGGTGTCGATGTGCTGACGGAAGAAGATGAGGAGAGGGATTTCGGGATTCAGGCCGAAATGGGAATCAGTCCCCTGGCCGTTCGCGGCGACGGCGTCATCCAGGAGACAACGATGGATATGACGGCGACCCAATTCGGAACGGTATTTCGATTTTCCATCGGCATCTACGGTCGATATCCCGGCGATCTGGGTGGGGATGAACAAGAGGAATCGCTGGAGCCGACGCCAGACGACGAAATGGATTCGGACTCCGGTCCTGTCTACTACTGAGGAGCTATCAAAAAGTCTCCCGTCGCGATTTCCGGCCGGTTTAGACCGCAGTTTCCGTCGAAAATCCTCGACTCCCTGCTGCTAAATGGACGCTCGAGTTCGTCGATCACGCTGGAAAGTGCGAGCTCGACAGAGAAGTGGCCTCCGCGACATGGTGTCACGGGACGAATGCCAGTGAGACACCGGGGCTGACATAGCGGACGGGCTGCACCCTCCGACGAGCCAGCAAACCCGGACGATGACAGTCGGACTCCGTCGCGATGCTCCTCGTCCGACCAGGGGATGTCATCGGCTCCAACGCC
>CAYUPT010000297.1:0-5481 GCA_964446725.1 uncultured Bradymonadales bacterium
ACTTCGAGCTCCTCTCGGTCCAGGGCTCCGATGCCCATCATGGTCTTTTTTTCATCGACGTCGAACGCGTGACCACAGTGACCGCAATGGGCGGCGTCTTCTGAAATTTCTTTGCCGCAATTCGGACAGATGATCATAAAACCTCCGGGCCACAACAGACCGACGTCAACAGTGAAAGGCTCCAACAACGCATGACGGACCACCACGATGGACGGTCAGCACTCTTTTAACAAGTTTCGCGTATGCTGACACGCTTCGATGCGGCGCAGTGAGAAGCGATCAAAGAAGTCTCACTCGGTCCGACATTATTCTGACGGCTACTGAGATCAAGGCGGTGGCAACTCCTTTTTTCGATCGCTACGCAAGATCACGGTCCCATCCGTCGATAATAGATCATGGGGGACGCCCGACGGTGACACGCCCCGTTCCCGTCGACAACTCAAGTGAATGACGGTTCACCATTGAAAACGGGGATGCAATACTCTAGAAGTCAGAGTTACTGAAGACAATGAGAGCGCAGCCGAAGACACGGTCGGGTCATCGAATGCCCACAACGAATTGTGCACAGGGACCAGCGATGAATAGTCAACGAATTCAGCGGATACTAGCGATGATCGCAGCGGTGTTGACGGCGTTCGTCGTCGGCGGTTGTACCGATGATATCGCCGCCGGCAGCGCCGACATCTGCACCGTCGACAATGACTGCGACGAGGACTGGGAATGTGTCGACGGCGACTGTGTGCCTCGGGGCAACGACGACAACCAGGACAACCACAACGGCAACGATACGAATCAGCAAAACCAGCAAGGCGACGACGCCGACGACGGCGACCGGCGCGACGACGGCGACTACGACGAAACCTGCACCTATGTCGATCGCGCCGATACCTTCGAGCCCGACGAAATCTGGTCGTTCCAGGTCGATGACACTCTGCCCTACGCCGAATACGAAGGCCACGGCGGCGACGCGATCTACGCCGGTCACTCCATGGATCAGGTCATGATGACCCCGGTGGTCATCGACCTCGACGACGACGGCATTCCCGACGTGGTATTTACGACCTTTGCGACCAACGAAAACGACGACGGCTGGGACCAGCTCGTCACCGGTGTGCTACGGGCCGTCGATGGCGCCGCCGGCAACCACAAGTGGTCGGTGGGATACCAGGAGCTGGGAGCGTTGGATGCCTTCGACGACGACAACCCGGCGCTGGGCTTTATGCCCGGCGGTAGCGTCGCCGCCGGCGATATCAACGGAGACGGCACTCCCGAGGTTGTGGCGCCGGTCTGGGATTACTCCGCTGACGTCGGCGAGGGAGCACAGGGTCTGGTGGCCATCGACCACCAGGGTCAGGTGCTGTGGGCCAGCGACGACGCCTCACCGCGCGACATCGAACACTGGTGGGGCGGCCCATCGCTGACCGATCTAAGTGGCGATGGCGACGTCGAGATCGTCGTCGGCGCCTCGGTCTACGACAGCGACGGGCGCTTTTTGTGGAATGGTCGCGACCACTTCGGCGACGGCGGCGAACTGGAACGGGACCCGGGAACGGGCAGCAACTTTGCGCCCACCGACGCCTCGGGGCAACGACTGGGACCGCTGAGCGTGGTCGCCGACCTCGACGGCAGCTCGACGCGGGAAGTCGTCACCGGCCGCGCCGCCTTTTCCCACGACGGAATGGTGCTGTGGGAGGCCGACGACGATGATGTCGCCGGCGATGCGACGCTCGATGAGGGCTACCCCGGCGTCGCCGACTTCGACGGCTCCGGCACCGCCGATGTCGTCGTGGTCTCCGCGGGCACGGTGCGCATCCACGACGGCGCCAACGGCGATCTATTGTGGGGTCCCGTCGACGTCCCCGATGCCGGTCGACTCGGCCCGCCGACCATCGCCGATATGACCGGCGACGGGGTCCCCGAAATCGGCGTCGCCGGCAGCGAGCGCTACATCGTCCTCGCCGTCGACTCCCAGCACTACGCCAGCGGCATGACACCGACGTTTAACGACACCCTGGTGTGGCAACAGGATACCCAGGACCTGTCGAGCAATACCACCGGTTCCAGTGTCTTTGACTTCAACGGCGACGGCGAGGCGTCAATTGTCTACAACGACGAATTGTTGGTGCGAGTCTTTGACGGACCCACCGGCGATGTCATCTTCGAGGCCGAAAACCCGTCGGTGACCGCCCTGGACAACCCGGTCATCGCCGACGTCAACAACGACGGCGCCGCCAATATTGTCGTCCCCTCTGCCGATTTCGAATGCGGGGCGATGTTCGACGAGTGCGACCAGGCGCTCGCCGGCCTTCGCGTCTTCGGAGATGCCGACGATAACTGGGTGACCACCCGCCGCATCTGGAATCAACACGCCTACAGCATCAATCACGTCGACGAAGACGGAACCATCCCCGCCGACCCCACGCCCAATTACCTCGACCACAATACCTTTCGGCTCAACAAGCTGACCGAAATCGAAGCCCAGGCCGCTCCCGACCTTTTGGCCGAAGAGCCGACCATCGATATCGGCAGCGCCTGTGGCTTCGAAATCGGCTTCTGGGTGTCCAACCGCGGAGCCATTCAGGTCGGTCCCGGCATCCCGGTCAGTGTCTACGCCGAACGGGACGGGGAGCGCCAGCTTCTCGCCAGTGGCGAGACCGGCGCCGGTCTCGCCCCCGGCGAGTCGGAGTACGTTGAACTCGAGGGAGCGGCCTCGCTAAGTGGCGACGGGTGGACGATTGCCGTCGTCGTCGACGACGACAACGGCCAGAGTACGCGAAACGAATGCGACGACGACAATAACCGCATCGTCGTCGCCGACGATATCAGCTGTTAACCCCCGGCGTCGGGCCGGACGCATCGTGTCGCGATACACGGTGCCAATCCGGCCCTTGGCGTCTCGACGCCACTGCGTCACACTTGCGTTGCTCACTGCCTTTACCCACGTCGCCACACAGGACTGTCCGCCATGCGCAAAGTCACCGTCATCACCATCTTTGTCATCGCCGTGCTCGGCCTGGGCGGCTACCTGTATCTCACCCAGCCCTTCGACCCCAATCGCGGTGAGATCGAACAACTCTCCGAACAATTTATGGAGGATATCCAGTTCAAAGACTTTCAGTCTTCGGCTCGTTACCACCACGACCTCGAGCAAGAACGCGTCGATATCGGACAGTCCATCGAGGAGCTTTTTCTCATCGACCCGGAATTGCTCGACATCCTAGATTACCGGATTACGAGAACCGAAATCGACTCCACCGGAACTCGCGGTCGGGTCCTGGTCAATACGCGGTTTCGGCCGCTGAAACCGGAGGCGATGTCCGACGACGACGATGACGGTGTCGAAGAAGCCGATATTCAGCTGTACTGGATGCAGCGCCACCCCGATTGCCCGCTGGGCAACGAGTGCGGCGACGACGGGACCTGTGTCGATGATGCGGGACAGGAAGTACTGCACGATGACGGCGACAACGAGGAGCCAACGCCCTACGAATGCGACGCCTCCGCCGAAGATCAATGGTTTATGAATCTCGATTCCACGCTTGAACAGCGGGACTATCAATAAGTGCCGGAGAGAAATGGGCGATGGGAATTGGCCGATGGGAAGTGGCCGATGGAAAGTGGAAGGTGAGCGCGCCCGCTACTGGACCTCGCCCTCTTCACCGGTCTCCAGGATTCGGAACTCCACCCGGCGATTTTCGGCATGGGCTTCGTCGCTGTCGTCCTCGATGACCGGTTCATCGGAGCCATAGCCCTCGGCATTGAGTCTGGCCGGGTGGATATTGCCGCGCTCGATCAAAAATTCGCGCACCGCCTTGGCCCGTTCTTCCGAGAGCATGCGATTGTAGTCCGCATCGCCGCGTTGGTCGGTGTGGCCCGCAATTTCGACGACCAGAATATCGCTGTGCTCGCGCATCACCAGGGCGACCTCCTCGAGCAGGTCGTAGGAGGCGGGCAAAATGATGGCCTTATCGGTCTCGAAGTGCAGCCGCTCGTCGATCTCGATTTCGTCGCCGCGGCGCTCGACCTGTTCTTCTTCTTCCGGGGGCGGACAGCCATCGTAGCGCTCGAGGCCGTCCTGGTAGGGGCAATGGTCATCGACATTGGGTATCCCGTCGCCGGAGATATCGTAATTCGGACAGCCATCGTCGTTGTCGACGCCGATAAACTCGATGGGCTCCAGGGGACATTCGTCATCCCAGACCAAAAACCCGTCGCCGTCGGAATCGAGCATTGGGCAGCCCCATTCGTCGACGGCCCCCTCCCAGTCGTCGTCGAGGCCCTCACAGCCATCGAAGTTGTCCGGTGTAATCGCACAACCCTCATCGTCGTAAGGCCCCTCAAAGCCCGCCGGCTCCGGCGGACACTCCTGAGCGCGGACCTGGCCGATATCATCGGAAACCGCGGTCTCGTCGGCGCGCTCCCCACCGATCCTGCCCGTCGGCGAGTACGTGACTCCCAACAGTCCGCGCCAGGCCGGACTTCCCACACCGCCGACGAGTCCCCCTCCGCCACCGGCGGTGACTGATAGGCCGTCCATCACCTCCAGCCGGGTGCTCAACAACAACTCCAGCGGATTGCTCTCGCGACCGAACTCGCCCAGGCCGAGACCTCCGAAGAGATCGGCTCCCACGCTCAACTGCCCCGGTAGGACCTCCAATTCTCCGCCTACCCCGTAGGTCATCTCCGGGCCGATTTCGCGATTGTGGACCGTCTCCGTCGCTCGCAGCCGGGTTCCCACGTTGGCCGCCACGAGCAAATTGCCGGCCGGCGTTTCAAATCGGCTGTCGGCGATCAACTGCGGTGTCGCCGTCGCCGTCGTCGACGCGGCGTAGCGGTCACTATGACCGGTGGGAAGGGTCAAATCGAGGCTGGCGCCGAGGCCGACGACGTCGTCATGACTCGACAAAATAGTCGCCTTCGCTCGACTCTCCAAATCTCCCGGACCGGCTCCATCGATGGACTGGCCCAGGTACTCCCCTCGGTTCAACAACATGACCGGCATTCCCAATTCGAATTGGAATCGGTCCCAGACTCCGACCCCGACAAATAACTGGGCATTCGTTCGCTGGTCGACGATCGGTTGTCGCTCACCATCGCCGTGCGACAACACCAGTGGGTTGCTGAAATGGTCGATAAAGAGACTTCCATACGGCTGGAGATGATCGGCGGTATCGGCGCCCTCGACGACGAGCAAGCCCCCCGGTCCGCCGGCGGCGCGGAAGTTCTGGACATCCACGCCTCCCGGGGCCGGAGCCTCCTGTGCATCGGCCGTCGCTCCCGACATCAACAGCGTCATTCCCAACACCATCGAACACAGCGCAACCCACGGTCTGACTGGCGTACTGCTCATCTTCGGTCTCCTGGCTAGATCTACAACGGCCAACACCCTGCTACTCCGCCCATCATGGCACTCACATCCACAATTGCAAAGAATGCTGCCTCTACAGCGCCGCTGGCAAAAAATAACAAAAGGCCCGCCGG
>CAYUPT010000298.1:0-5470 GCA_964446725.1 uncultured Bradymonadales bacterium
GAGCGCGCTGTCGAACAAGCCCAGCCCAATCGCGACATTACTGCCCGTCTGGCCACCATCTACGCCCGGCGCGCACAGCTCGACAGCGTCGAAGAGACACTCGAACTCTTTGTCGAACGCAGTGAACCGTCCACCGAGGCCCGACGCTTTGCCGGCAACTGGGCTCGCGAGCGCAATAATTTTCAACTGGCCCGCGACTTTCTGGAGCGCGCTGTCGACGACGACCGGGCCGATGCCGATACATGGCGAGAGCTCGCTGAAGTTCAGGGTGAACTCGAGGATTTCGACGCCATGGCCCGCAGTCTCGACACCTACGTCGAGCGGCGCGACGCCACCGACGACGCCCTGTCGACGGCGGCCTCCACGCTGATCGAATACCGCCTATTCGAAGAAGCGGAGCGCCTTCTTCGACAACTCCAGCAGCGCTCTCCTCGACGTCGAAGTGCAGCCCGTCAACTCGCCGAATTATACGATCAGTGGTCGCGCCCCGACGACGCAGCCGCCGTCTGGCAAGAGTGGATCAACGCCCGAGGTAATCAACCGGAAGACATGTCCTCGGTCGCCCATCTACACGTCCGTTCCGGCGACCTTCAACGGGGCGCCGAGTTATTCGAGCGGGCTGCCGAACGCGGTGAATACGAGCGATGGATCAACGCCGCCGAATTGCACCATCGGCGACAAGACCCGACAGCCGTCGTGCGCACTGTAGAGCGCTTTATCGACGACCATCCCCACCGCGCCGGGGCGCTCATCGAAGCCGCCTCGTTGTGGGAGCGCGCTGACATGGACGCCCGACAGATCGAGGCGCTCACGGAACTTATCGACATCGCTCCCGAAGAATGGAGTGATCAGCGCCTGTGGTCGCAGTACACCGACCTGGCCCGACTGCTGATCGACGACGGTCAACACGCGGCGGCCGTCGACTACCTGAGCGAATTCGTCGACTCCGCCGATGCTCCCGTCGACGCTCTCGGACACATCGCCTCTCGCATTCGCGATGCTCGACGCAATCCGATACTGCTGGACTTCTTTTTATCCTATGAACACGACGAATCCGCACGGCCCGAAATCCTCCGGATCATCGGCGATACGTACCGCCGACTCGCAGACGACGACAGCACAACCTCCACCGGTGACAACCCCTCGTTGAGGCCCGCGCAGTCGTACTACCTGCAGTACCTCGACGAATCGGACATCGATGATAGAAACTGGCGCGTACTGGCCACCGAATGGTCGCGTCACGAATTGTGGCGCCCCGCCGCCCGCGCCTACGAACGGGACGCCGAACAACGCGGCTCCAGCGGACGCCACGCCCTTTCTCATGCCCGGGCACTCCTGGAACTCGGGGACTTCGATGACGCCGTCGACTTGCTCGACGACCACCTCCAGAGCCAGCGACGAAACCCGGAGGTCGCCGGTCAAATCGCGAGCCTCCTCAGTGATTTCGCGCTCTACGACCGCGCCGCGGAGTACGCCGCCAATCTCTTCTTATCGGGCGATGCCAGCAATATCGATCAGGGATTCCGACTCCTGGCCGACATCCATATCCAGCGCGAGGATTACGGCGAATTCCAGCGCCTGGCCGACGACTACGTCGAGCGCGCAAGCAACACCACGCGGGCTCGACGCACGGTCACCACGCTGCGGGCCGACGCCGGACAGTGGTCGGTGGCCATCGATCACCTCCAGGAATTTGACCGCTCTCCGCTCCATCAATTCGCCCTTGAAAAGGGGTTCCATCAATATCGAAACGGCGATTCCGAGGCGGCCTGGAACACGTTTATGGAAGCCGCCGAAGAATCGAGTGAGCCGGCGTCGACCTTCGAGGAAGCCGGTCAATTTCTGGAAGCACGCGGTGAGTTCGATGCCGCCTACGATGCCTACCGGCGGGCCGTCGAGGCCAACCCCGATGATACGGCGCCCCGGACGGCTCGCGGCTCCCTGGCGATTCGCCGCGGCGATCTGGAGACCGCCCGCCAGGACTACGCCATCGCCCGGCAGTCGCGCACGTCGTTTCGCGGCTCCCAGCGGCTGAAGTTTTTCGACGCCTTCGCCTCCACCGGCCACTTCGATGAGGCCCGCAGAGTCGCCGACGATTTCGGAGACGATGGTGTTACGCCACCGGGCGAATTGCGCCGACGCCTCGGCACCTGGCAACTTCGATCACCGCAGCGCGACGAGCAGCTCCGCGGATACGAACGGATCAGCGCGCAGAGCTGGGGGCAAATCCAGGCCCTGCCCGCACTCGACGCCGCCGGCCACCACGACCTGGTCTTGGAGTTGATCGAAGAGGAATTCGCCGACGGCGACGTCACAACTGCCGGAATCCTTTTGCTCAACCGAAGCACTCCACTTAGTCGGCTCGTCGACTGGACACACCAGCGAAAACTTCTCGATCCCGTGGCAGACCCGATTCAGCGCGGCGACGGTCGACTCCTGGGACCGATCGGCGATCATCGAATCCGCCTCGGCGACCTCGACGGCGCCCTGTTGTATCTCCGCGCTGCACTCGACGAAGGTCACGACGAATATCGACTCCAGTACGCTCATGCCCATCTACTGCTGGGCAATACCCAACAGGCTCTCGAACAATTCGAGCGCTCCTTTCTGGCCGCCCCGCCAAACCGAGAGCGACTGGAATCGATGCTTCTTCGATTCGAGCTCGCCGGCCAGCCCGATGTAGCCTCCCGGTTTCTCGACCGCCTCGTCGCCCATCCGACGCATATCGATGTCGCATTGCCCGCCAAAACCCACTTCGACCTGGAGCGCCACGGCGATCCGCACCGGGCTATCGACGAAATTGAACAACGCATCCAGTCCCTTCGAAGCCTCTCCAATCCGGGGTTTTACGGCGATATCTCCCGGGCTGAAAGCCGCCGGCTGACGCGCTCTGACATATTGAATCGAGCCACGCGCAACTCACTGCATGCGGTGGCCACCGCTGGATTTACCGACGCCGTCTCCGCAGCCCTGGAGCGCTTCGAGGACCTCGACGACGAAGAACGCGACGAGTTGCGACTCCGAATCGCGCTGGCCGAAGGCGATTCCGACGGATTCGATGCTCTGGCCACCCGACTTCTGGAGAGCGCCGATAGCGAAATCCGGCGCCAACAACTGCGAATTCACCTCGCCCGGCGCGCCATCGGCGCCGGCCTCGACGAACCGGCGCGACAACTCGTCGACCGAGCACTGGATGAACAGCGCGATTTTCGCAGTCACCAACCGATCATCCTCGATCTATCGCTTCGAATCATCGCCGATGAGAGCCTCGACGGCCCCATCGACCGCTACCTGGAGCGGGTTCCCAACCGCCGCAACGCTCGAACGACGTTGAGCCGCGAGTTACAGCGCATGGGCCGCGACACCGAAGCGCTTCGACTCCTGCGCCGCAATATCGAATTTCGACCGACAACCGACACCCTCCGCCAGGGATTGTCGGTGGCCCTCGACGATGGCGATCGCGATCTTGCCGTCGATTTGACGGAACGCATCATGCGCATTGCCGACGATCCGATCAGCGAGATTGACGAGGCCATCGGTGCCCAAAACCGGGGCCTCGAGCCCGACCTGGTACTGCCGATCATCGAGCGCGTCCGCCAGGCCCGCCCCCGCGATCTGGAGTGGATGCTACGCGAGGCGCGAATCCGATTTATCGCCGGCCAGGTCGAACCGGCTCGAACACTGATCCGAGAGGCACTGGAAGCCGGTCAATACCACCGCGATGTCGTCACCGAGGTCGTGGACATGCTGTACGAAGAACGCCTCTTCGTCGAAATATCCCGCATCGTCGCCGACGAGATTCCCGACGACGCCCTGTGGCCGAGATTGGTCGTCCAATTGGCGGAGGCCGATTTTGCTCTGGGGTTTGACGACGACGCTCTGCGCTGGATCCGTCGACTCGACGAGGTCACGGACCGACCGGATATGTGGCGCATTGAATTGGCCGACAACCTCGCCGATAACCGACACTACGACAACATCGGTCCCACCCTCGATACTCTCAATTCCGAAGACGGCGATGTGCCCTTCGTCGACTATCTGCGAGGCGTCGCCCGCCTGGCCGGCGGAGATGGCGAACAGGGCCTTGGCGACCTGCGTCGAGCCAACGAGCGGGGAGTCAATCGGTTGCAGACCCACCACGTCGGAATCCGCGCCGCCCTCCACGGCGGCCGCGGTGACATCGCCTCCACCTTCGTCGGCGAAATGACGCAGATGCCCGTTCGCGACGATGATTTCGTCTCCCTGCCCCTGGAACTACTACTGCGCTCGGCGGCCGACCACCCCGACGGACCGGCCGCCGTTCGACAGGGGCTGGAGGCCAGCGTTCCCCGAATCGTCGATGGGTTCGGTACCACCTGGTCCCGATTTATCGGCCACATGGCGAGCACCTTCGAAGATACCGGCGACCCGCTGGGAGCCTACGGGTTTTACCGCGATCGCCTCTGGCGATCGCACTTCGTCGACGACTCCGTACCGCTGCCGACCTATCTCAATAATCTCGCCTACTCCTACGCCACCACAGACACTCACATCGATGAGGGACTCGCCAAGATTCGACGGGCCATCGTCTTGAGCGACGAACGGATGCCCAGCTTCATCGACTCCCTGGGCTGGCTGTTGTACCGCCAGGGTGATCTGGAGGGCGCCGAACGGGAAATCCGGCGCGCCCTGCGCAGCTACCGCGGCCCGGCGTCCGGACTCCACGAATTACTCGGCCATCTCCAGACGATCACCTATGAGCGCGGCATTTACGATACATCCGCCGATATCGCCACTCACCTCAACCGACTTCCGCCCCGCGGCATCGAGTGGTAGGTGTGGAATACGCGTCTTCCTCCACCGCACCGCGGGGAGGTGGCTAAGCGAGCCAACGCGAGCGAAGTCGGTGGGGTCGACGTAAAACCGGAGTCTTCGCTGAGGAGGCACCGCCCCCCCGATGCCCAGGCTACCCGATTTCGAGGGTTCCACCGCCTTCTTGACCGGAGGCGTCTTCGTCCCATTCCAATTCAAATTCCACACTGAGCTCACCGGAGCCGCCCTTCGGTCCTTCGCGCTCGGCCTTGACCTCAAATGTCAGACGTCCCGGAGGATCGAGGGTCACGGTCTGGTCGCCGGATTTCAGCGTGATCGCACCGCCGGACTCCAGCGAGTCCGCGACCTGACGGAGGTATTCGGCGATCTCCGATCGCTCAAAATTGCTCTCACTCTTAAACAATGTCTCTTCTGGCATGGCTGTATTCTCCGCAAGGGTTCAATTCAGGCATCGACTCATAGATGTTCGCATCGGAACCAAAGTCAACCCTTTGCCTTCCGTTCACCCCGCGATCTCGCCTTCCGACTCGTTGTCCCACTGCAGATAGGGGCCGGGCTCGAAATCATCTTCGGTCTCGAAGGGAATCTCGACGGACTCCGGAGCCTCCGGTTCGTGTTCCTCGAGGGCCTTGACCAATTTCTGAATCGCAATTCTTCG
>CAYUPT010000299.1:0-5453 GCA_964446725.1 uncultured Bradymonadales bacterium
AGTCTCTCTGGAAAGACACTTAAACTCCCAAACATCTATGGGAAAAACGTTAAAACAATGTCTTGTTTTATGCATGGTATGCGGAAGCATACAATACGGATGCTCGTGGTGCTCGTCGTCGTCGTCGGACTGGTCGGTGCGTTCGCTGGCGTCGCCGTTGCCGACGACCGCACGGAAGCCGACAGAAACGAGACCGCTTTCGACAGCGAGAACCGAAGTTCAGCCGCTCACAACGACACGCTCGTCGACCTCGGGGTGGGAGTAGAGACCGATGAGTTCGGTGGCAGCGGCTTTTTCGACTGCGTGGGTGAAGCCGCCACGGGTCACGACTGCGACAAGGGGTTCCTCATTGACCTCATCTTGCTCTCTGTCGATTACGACGGCATCATGGGCGGAGAGATAGCCGACCTCGAGTACTGGTTCGACGACCACTTCGTCATCAACCTACTCGGCCAGGAGGTCGAACTCGCGCTCAGCTGTGAGATGGGTCTCGACGGCATCTCCTGTCCGGCAGACGTCGATGCCGAGCTCGTCGACGCTGACGAGGAGCTCATCGCTGACGACGCCCCGTGACCATGCGAGAACTCGCGACCAATCGCCGTGACGTGCTCTGTGGCCTCGGTGTTCTGGGTGCGACCGGTCTGCTGTCGACGCGTGTGGGTGCGGAACCAGCGCCGCCAACGAGTGCGGAGCCAGCTCCTCCGACCACGCCGTTCACTCGCGCGAACTATCGAGCCGTCGTCGATGCCGTCGTTCCTCGAACGCCCGAGTTGGCCGAGGAACTGGGCGACGAACACGTCGCTGGCGGCCTCGACATCGGGCTCGACGAGTTTCTCATCACGTTCGTCGACAACCTGTTCACCGTCGGCTCGGTCGGCGAGACGGACGCGAATCTGCCGCTTGCCGAACCCGTCGCGGCGCTTTTAGACGTGGCTGCCCTCCAGCTCATCGCGACCGGTGAACACAGTGAGCCACCGACGCTCGACCGAGTACTGGAGCTACTCGACGTCGACGACCTGCTCGACGTCGACGAGTTGGCCAACGATCCAGAGCGGGCGCTCCAGCAGAGCCTTTTCGCGGGGCTGTCGCGCGAAGACCGGCTCAGAGCCATCGAGAAGCTCGACGCCATCGACGTCGACACCGCGTTCCTTCCCGGCCCGGTCACGGAGGTCGACGCCGCGCTCGTCGGCCAACTCGTCGTCGGTTTCGTCGAGGTGATTTATTACAGCGAGTGGCAGGGCTACGACGACATCACCGAGCCACCGGGTGAGCGCGGCTTCGACGAGCACGACATCCAGAGCTGGAATCAGACCGACTTCCCCGGCGTCATCGACGGAGCGGCCGCACTCCGTGGATACTGGTCGAAACCCGGCACCTCACTCGGGGATGGGGCGACGTGGGAGACGATCGAAACCGATGGTGGCCGGCCGATACAGCTTCGATCCCAACCGGGGCGTTTCGAGGAGAACGACTACGACACGAGCGATTACGAGGAGATATTCGCCACGGACGGTACACCCGCGTCCGGGGGGCCCGTCGAGAACGTCATCTCGGCGGTCACGGGCGACGCTGGTGCCGACGCCGATGGCGGCAATCCGGTCGACGACACGCTGGAGGGGGTGACCGGACTCGACACCGAAGACCCGATACGGAGCCTCTACGAGGACGTCATCCGCGGACTGCTTGAGGTGAACCGTTGATGGTTCGCGACAGCTACGACGTCGTCATCGTCGGTGCCGGCGGCGATGGCCCAGTCGTAGCCTGGAAGCTCGGAGCGGCGGGGTTGGACGTGCTGATGCTGGAAGCCGGCCCCTTCTACGGCAACGAACAGTGGCCGAACCCGCACGCCGAACCGGGCGGGGAGACCTCCAGTGACCCGACGGATCTCTCGGGTGAGTTACTCGACGAGCAGTTCACCACTCGCGAACTCGAGATGGCCGAAAAACTGCTGTTCGGGCCAGCCGACCACGACCGGGGACTGTGGTTCCGGAAATTCCCCGGCTCCGGTGCAGCCCTGCAGGCCGCGGGCGTCGGCGGCACGACGCTCATCTACACGGGCTGTCATCCGCGTGCGTACCCCGCTGCGATCGACGAGCAGGAACACTGGCCGGATTCGTTCTCGTACGCCGATCTCCTCCCGTACTACCGGGAGCTCGAGGCGATGCTCGGCGTCGAACCGGCACCAGTCACCACGAAAGAGGAGCTGTTCTTCCGCGGAGCCGAACGCGCCGGATACGAGCTTCTCGACACCCACAACGTGACAGAGCCGGGGTACCGACCGCAGCCGAACGCGATCGCCCGTCCGGACGAAAAGCTCCGGGCGGACGCGGACTACGACGGGAACTTCCGGCATCCGGACGACCCGACTGCCGACGACCCCGTCGAGGGACATACGCTCGCTGCTCACGAAATCGCCGGCAACCCGATCCCCCGCGGCGCGCCGTTCGATGAGAAGGCGAAAAAAAGCTCTGCCGTCGGGTTCGTGCCGCCAGCGCTGGAGACCGGCAACGTGACGATCCGCCCCAACGCGTTCGTCACCGACGTCTCGGTCGACCGCTCGCTCGGCGGAAATCCGGAAGCGACCGGCGTCGAGTTCCGCGACACCTGGTCTGGCGACACAGAGCGCGTCGATGCCGACGTCGTCGTGTTGGCAGCTGGTGCGATCGAGACGCCGCGGCTGTGGTTGAACTCCTCGCTGCCGCCCAACGACTGGGTGGGCAAGGGGATGACGATCCACTTCGGTGACAACGTGATGGGCTTTTTCGAAGCAGAGTACCTCGAAGCCGAACTCGGCAAACCCACCGTCGATCCACAGGAAGGACAGAACATCGCCGCCCGATTCGACTATCCGGGGCTTGGGATGTTACAGACGACCGGGTCGGGTCCTGGAATCGCCGCCATCCTCGGGTTCGGCGCGTCGGCGTCGGGGTTTACGTTCAGCAACGACGTCTCCGAGGCTCCCTGGGACAGCCAGGGCCGACTCGCCGGCACGGAACTCAAGCAGTTCCTCTCGCGGTATCGGCAGGCGCTTCCGGTGCTCGTCGTGACGGACGACCGCCCCCACAAGCGAAACGGCGTCAGTGTCGCACCGGGCGCGGCCGACGAGCACGGCCCGATTCCGCAGATCAACTACGTACCCAGCGAGGGGGACGTCAAGCGACGGGATCGGCTGGCCGAAATCGCGACCGAGATCCTGCGAGCGGCCGGTGCCGACCACGTTCACCGCTCTGATTCGCCACCCACGGCACTCCACATCCACTCGACGATGGCGATGGGGAAGGTCGTCGACACGGCCTGTGAGGCCTACGACGTCGACCGGCTGTTCGTCGCCGACCACTCGGCGCTGGCCAACGGCATCGGCGGCCCGAATCCGACGAACACGGGACAGGCGCTGGCGGCTCGAACGGCCGAGAAGATCGTCGACCGGTACTTCTGACCACGACCATGACACGACACATCCACTCCGAACCTGCATCGTACGCTCACGAACACGACCGTCTCGGGCCGACACCTGCGACGGACGCTCGCGAAGACGATTTCGGGCGAGATTCGCCGCACCGACCTCGAGAGGTGAACGACTGATGGTTCGTGGTCAATTCGACGTCGTCATCGTCGGTGCCGGCGGTGACGGGCCGGTCGCCGCCTGGAAGCTCGGAAAAGCAGGCCTGGACGTACTCGTACTCGAGGCCGGAGCCTTCCACGGCAACGAGCAGTGGCCGAATCCGCACGCCGAACCGGGTGGGGAGACCTCCAGTGACCCGACGGATCTTTCCGGAGCGTTACTCGACGAGCAGTTCACCACTCGGGAACTCGAGATGGCCGAAAAACTGCTGTTCGGGCCAGCCGACCACGACCGGGGACTGTGGTTCCGGAAATTCCCCGGCTCCGGTGCAGCCCTGCAGGCCGCGGGCGTCGGCGGCACGACGCTCATCTACACGGGCTGTCATCCGCGTGCGTACCCCGCTGCGATCGACGAGCAGGAACACTGGCCGGATTCGTTCTCGTACGCCGATCTCCTCCCGTACTACCGGGAGCTCGAGGCGATGCTCGGCGTCGAACCGGCACCAGTCACCACGAAAGAGGAGCTGTTCTTCCGCGGAGCCGAACGCGCCGGATACGAGCTTCTCGACACCCACAACGTGACAGAGCCGGGGTACCGACCGCAGCCGAACGCGATCGCCCGTCCGGACGAAAAGCTCCGGGCGGACGCGGACTACGACGGGAACTTCCGGCATCCGGACGACCCGACTGCCGACGACCCCGTCGAGGGACATACGCTCGCTGCTCACGAAATCGCCGGCAACCCGATCCCCCGCGGCGCGCCGTTCGATGAGAAGGCGAAAAAAAGCTCTGCCGTCGGGTTCGTGCCGCCAGCGCTGGAGACCGGCAACGTGACGATCCGCCCCAACGCGTTCGTCACCGACGTCTCGGTCGACCGCTCGCTCGGCGGAAATCCGGAAGCGACCGGCGTCGAGTTCCGCGACACCTGGTCTGGCGACACAGAGCGCGTCGATGCCGACGTCGTCGTGTTGGCAGCTGGTGCGATCGAGACGCCGCGGCTGTGGTTGAACTCCTCGCTGCCGCCCAACGACTGGGTGGGCAAGGGGATGACGATCCACTTCGGTGACAACGTGATGGGCTTTTTCGAAGCAGAGTACCTCGAAGCCGAACTCGGCAAACCCACCGTCGATCCACAGGAAGGACAGAACATCGCCGCCCGATTCGACTATCCGGGGCTTGGGATGTTACAGACGACCGGGTCGGGTCCTGGAATCGCCGCCATCCTCGGGTTCGGCGCGTCGGCGTCGGGGTTTACGTTCAGCAACGACGTCTCCGAGGCTCCCTGGGACAGCCAGGGCCGACTCGCCGGCACGGAACTCAAGCAGTTCCTCTCGCGGTATCGGCAGGCGCTTCCGGTGCTCGTCGTGACGGACGACCGCCCCCACAAGCGAAACGGCGTCAGTGTCGCACCGGGCGCGGCCGACGAGCACGGCCCGATTCCGCAGATCAACTACGTACCCAGCGAGGGGGACGTCAAGCGACGGGATCGGCTGGCCGAAATCGCGACCGAGATCCTGCGAGCGGCCGGTGCCGACCACGTTCACCGCTCTGATTCGCCACCCACGGCACTCCACATCCACTCGACGATGGCGATGGGGAAGGTCGTCGACACGGCCTGTGAGGCCTACGACGTCGACCGGCTGTTCGTCGCCGACCACTCGGCGCTGGCCAACGGCATCGGCGGCCCGAATCCGACGAACACGGGACAGGCGCTGGCGGCTCGAACGGCCGAGAAGATCGTCGACCGGTACTTCTGACCACGACCATGACACGACACACCGATCCCGAACCGACTACAGATGAAGCGGAGTGTGCCGAGAAGCGACGCACTGACACCCGAAACGCCCCCGAAACGACCCGGCGACGAATGCTCCAGGCATCCGGGGGAGCGA
>CAYUPT010000300.1:0-5446 GCA_964446725.1 uncultured Bradymonadales bacterium
CTCCGTCGCCGCCGCCCGACGCCGACGCTCAGACCAACGGTGGATTGCTCACCGTCGTCATCCACCACAGCATCACCGTACTGATCTTGGTGCTGATGCTCGCTCTCGGTATCTGGGGCTACCTCAACTTTCAGAATACGGAGTTGATCGCCACCGTCGACCGCGACCAACTGGAAGCGGAGTTAATTCCACCACTGGAACGGGCCCAGCAGCGGCGCATCGAGGTCGGCCTCGAAGTCCACTCCCTGCTCTTTAACAGCCACCCGACGCAACTCGACGAGTTGACCTCCACGGGATTGTTGCTCTCCTCCGATTTGTATTACCCCCGCGGGCCCCACAGCTGGAGCTACCAGCGGCGCGGAGACGGCTATGAATTGCGCCCCGGCACCGACTAGTCGCCCCCATCCCGCGGCGTTGTACCAACAGTGGGCTCCGTGCTAAGTGCGTCTGGGTCGCTGAATCAGATCCCGACAACGAGTCGATCGAACGTCCGGCTACCCGGCCCCTAAAGGCCGCAGCCGGCATCCACCCAAGTTACGAGGTCTATGCGTGAGTGATTCGGAATCTCGCCAGCTTCAATTTCCGGAGTCCGACGTCGCCCGATACATCTACGGTCACCGCGACGCATTTTTGCGACTGATCGAAGACGAATTGGACGTCCGCCTGGGAGCCCGGGGAAGTACGGTCAACATCGAAGGAACCTCCTCCGATGTCGACATCGCAGCTCGTGTCCTCGAAGAATTGTACTCGCTGGGCGAACAGGGCTATCACCTCAGCTCGATGGACGTCGGGCGGGCCATCGACATTCTGGTCCGCGATCCGGATACCGACCTGGTCTCCATTTTTTCCGACGAGGTCTTTTCGTCGAAACACTCTCAGACCATCGCGCCCAAGGGCCTGTCCCAGAAGCGCTACGTCGATGCCATCCGCAAAAATGATGTCGTCTTCGGCGTCGGTCCCGCCGGAACGGGCAAGACCTACCTGGCGATGGCCATGGCCCTGGCGGCCTATTTCGACAAGGACGTCAAGCGCATTATTCTGACTCGTCCCGCCGTCGAGGCCGGCGAAAGCCTCGGCTTTTTGCCCGGCGACCTCGCCGAAAAGGTCAACCCCTATCTGCGACCGCTCTACGATGCGCTCCACGACATGGTGGAAATCGAAAAGGCCGAACGGATGGTCGAACACGGCACCGTCGAGGTCGCTCCCCTGGCGTTTATGCGCGGGCGGACCCTCAACGACGCCTTCATCATCTTCGACGAGGCCCAAAACGCCACGTCGGCGCAGGTCAAAATGTTTTTGACGCGAATTGGCTTTAACTCCAAAGCCGTCATCACCGGCGATATCACCCAGATCGACTTGCCCTCCCATCGCCAGAGCGGATTGGTCGAGGCCGTCGATCTCCTCCAGGGCATCGAGGGCATCGCCTTTAACCGCTTTACCAAACACGACGTGGTGCGCCACCCGCTCGTCCAAAAGATCATCGCCGCCTACGACGACAACGAAGACGGCGAGTAACGCCGCCTTCGAGCAGTCTTATTAACCGACGGCGCCGGCGGTGTCGGCGCCGATGGTCTCGATACCGTACATATAGGGCTGGAGCGCTTCCGGTACGTCCACCGTACCGTCCTCGTTCTGGTAGTGCTCGAGAATCGGAATCAACAGCCGCGGGCTGGCCGCCATGGTGTTGTTGAGCGTGTAGCAATACGTCGTATCACCGTCATCGTCGCGGTAGCGAAGACCGCTTCGCCGGGCCTGGTAGTCGTAGAGGTTCGAGCAGGAGTGCGTCTCGGAGTATTTTCCGCGCGACGGCATCCAGGTCTCGATTTCGTATTTAAGCACCTGACCCAGGCCGGTCTCCCCGGTGCAGGCAATGGCGACTCGGTAGGGCAATTCCAGGCGCTTCATCAGCTCTTCGGCGTTGTCCAGAAGCTGCTTGTGAATTTCGTGGGATTGCTCCTTGTCGGCCTCGCAGATCACGGCCTGTTCGACCTTGGTGAACTGGTGGACCCGGTAGACGCCGCGGACATCGCGGCCGGCACTTCCCGCCTCGCGCCGAAAGCACGGAGAGTGGCCGGTGTACGACAGCGGCAATTCCTCTTTGTCGAGGATCTCTTCGCGGTGGAGGCTCACCAAAAAGACCTCACTGGTGCCGACGAGATACTTGTCGTCTTTGGGAATCTCGTAGGTATCTTCCTCGCCGTAGGGAAAAAAGCCGGTGCCGACCATCGCCTCTCGGTTGACCATCAAGGGACCGACCACCGGGGTGAATCCGCGCTCGACCATAATATCCATCGCCAGGCGCATGACCGCAAATTCCAGAAGCGCTCCCGCCCCCTTGAGTGTATACGCTCGCGATCCGGCCATGCGGATCGCCCGCTCCTTGTCGATGATATCCAGTTCTTTGCCCAGCTCCTCGTGGGTTCGGGGCTCGAAGTCGAATTCTCGGGGTTCGCCGACGCGGCGAATGACCTCGTTGTCCTCTTCGGCCTCTCCAATCGGTGCCTCGTCCAGTGGCACATTGGGGACCATCAACATCAGCTCGTCGTACTCCTGCTGGACGTCGTCGAGGTCGTCGTCGAGTTCCGACAACTCCTCTTTGAGCTGTCGTCCCTCGTCGATAAGCGCCTGGCGCTGATCATCATCGACCTTGGGAATCTCGCTCGAGACTTCGTTTCTGCGGGCTCGAATCGACTCCGTTTTCTGGATGAGTGACCGCCGGCGCTCGTCGAGCGTAAGCAGTCGATCGATATCGACGTCAAACCCTTTATGTTCCGCCGCTTCTTTGACTTTTTCGGTGTGTTCGCGAACGAAATTGATGTCCATCATAGTCGGCCTCGTCGGCGTCGAAATTTGAATGTCGTCGCTCGTTTTTCCTATCCACGGCGGGGGATAGCATACCGAGAGCCGCCTTGCCAGAACGGCGCCGTGGCTCCTGTTGGCCGAGATGGAATCTTGGCGGCAGCTGTGTTGTTTTTACATTTGCAATGCTGGACTCTGGGTCGATGCCCTGTGGCGCCTCCGGGGCATTGCCGGGCATCCGCTCTGTGTGCCAACACCGCACCCCTGCGCGTTGCAACGGCGTCGGACAGATGCTAGCCACGGTGTGATTGAGCCTGCTTGTCAGCACGCGGCCTCTGGCCGCCCATTTGAAATTTTCGAGGAGCGACCATGAAATTCTTTATCGATACCGCCGAGACCGACCAGATCCGAAACGCCGCTGCCATCGGCGTCCTCGACGGGGTCACGACCAACCCCAGCCTCATCGCCAAGTCGGGACGCAAGTTCAAAGACGTCATCATTGAGATCTGCGAATTGGTCGACGGCCCGGTCAGCGCCGAGGTGACCGGAACCAAAACCGAAGAGATGCTCGATGAAGCCCGGGAGTACGCCTCCTGGGCCGACAATGTCATCATCAAATTGCCGCTCATCCCCGAGGGTCTCGACGCCTGTAATACACTGACCGATGAGGGCATCGACACCAACGTCACGCTCTGTTTTTCGCCCAATCAGGCCCTGCTCGCCGCCCGCGCCGGTGCGACCTACATCAGTCCCTTCGTCGGCCGCCTCGACGACATCGGCCACGACGGCATGAGCGTTGTCCAGGAGATCGTGACCGCCTATGACAACTACGATAATATCGACACCGAAGTCCTCGTGGCCTCCGTGCGCCACCCGCGTCATGTGACGGAAGCAGCCCTGATGGGCGCTGACGTCGCCACTGTACCGCCGTCGGTTATCGAACAGATGTTCCAACACCCGAAAACCGACCTCGGCCTCGAGAAGTTTCTGGCGGACTGGGAAGATGTACCCAGCTCCTAACCCGCATTATTCATGAGACGTCGTAACGAGGCAAAATCAGCGTCGAGAGGCCTAAATTGAACCCCGCAGGCGGTGCGGAGCACCGTTGAGGAGTGAGATAACGGCGTCTCGACGTCTGATGCGCCGCAGTAGACGCGTCATGAATAATCGGGGACTAAACCGTTGCCCAAGGCGCCGGGCGGGTCGACCGTCCGGCGAGGATTATCACCGTGTTTTTCCGACTCCTCGCACTCTTTACAATCGTCCCGCTCATTGAACTCGCTCTGCTGATCCCGCTGGGGATGCAGATCGGGCTGTGGCCGACGATTGCCCTGGTCGTCGGAACGGCGCTGCTCGGCGCATTTCTGGGCAAACTCGAGGGAGCCCGCGCCTGGGCGAATATCAAGAAGGATCTCAACCAGGGCAAGATGCCCGGTGACAGCCTTCTGGATGGACTGGCGGTGCTCATCGCCGGCATCTTCTTGGTGACTCCCGGGGTGTTGACCGATGTGGTCGCCATCATTTTGCTGATTCCACCGGCGCGAAAGCCGATCCGAGCCATGGCCCGAAAGCGCTTCAAGAAGATGCTCGACAGCGGAGATGTCAGCGTCTTTACGCCGGGCAGCATGAGCGGCTTTTCCGGCGGTGCGAAATCGAGCGGAGAAAGCGAACGAGCCCGCCCGTTTCAGACCTCTCCGTTTTCATCGGACGACGGCGACGTCATCGACGTCACCCAACCCGACGACGAACCCGAAGAATCGACCCAGCGCGAGACGTCGACGTCCGAACACATCAGCTCCTGACTGCGCACCGCATTGCTTGCCGACGACCTCGCTGACGGGCACCGCCCGGCACTTGCTACAGCACCGGTGTGTGCGCTAAGTATCCTGTCGCAAGCCAACGACTTCGCGGTAGCATCGCGACGGCGTCGACTACGCCTGCCGCTACTGACCCCGCCCACTGACTTTCTCTGAATCTCCAAAGTCTCCCATGCTGATTGATCTGCACGCCAAGACTCACCACTCGGATGGCGTCGACCTGTCGCCTCGTCAACTTCTGGAACGAGCCGACAACGCCGGCCTCGATGCCGTCGCCGTCTGCGACACGCTGACGTCGACGCGCAGTCGCGATATCCTCGAATTAGCCGATGCCGAGTTCGGCGATCTGTCGGTCTTTGTGGGCATCGAATTTCCGACGGACCGCGGGATCCTGCTCGGCTTCGCGCCCCATGTCGACGATTTTTATTTGAACGAAGAATGGGCCTGGCTGTCGCATGGAACGACGCCGGCCGCCGAGGCGGTCCTGGAGCTATTTGACGAGATCAACGGCGTCGTCGTCGCCGCCCGCCCCTTCGATATGGATCTGCCCTTCAATATGGGCGATTTCATCTTTGACTTCGATCGCCTCAGCGCCGTCGAAGTCTTCAACCCCAGAGTCAGTCGCACCAAAAACGACCTCGCCCTGGAAGCCGCCACCTTCATGAGTCTCAATACCACCGGTGGAAGCGATCCGGTCGGGGACAACTCGAGGGTCGGCAAGTACGCGACGTTCTTTGAAGATGACTTCAGCTCGCAGCGGCTTCTCGTCGACGCCCTCCGCGAATCGGAGTACTGGGCCGTCGAAATCGATAGCTGAACGAGACGAAGTT
>CAYUPT010000301.1:0-5443 GCA_964446725.1 uncultured Bradymonadales bacterium
TGGTGGAGTTGATTTCGACGAAGACTCCGACATCGACATCCTCGTGGAGGGACTGGAGGGGTCAAGACTCTTTTCGGCCATCAGTGACCTGGAGATGGAGGTTGTCGAGACTTCACCGGAGTATCAGCAGTTTTCCTTCGATATTGTTCGCGTGGAAGACGTTGAACTGGAGCCTTCAAGAGAACTCATTGCTGCGGGACGCGCAGTCCGGTTGCCGAGGAACTAACCCCGATTATTCATGACCCGTCTACTGCGGCGCATCAGACACCGAGAGGCCGTTATCTTACTCCTCGACGGTGCTCCGCACCGCCTGCGGGGCTCGATTTAGGCCTCTCGATGCTGATTTTGCCTCGTTGCGACGTCTCATGAATAATGCGGGCTAAGCGATGACAGGCGATAAAGAGAAGTACGAGAGACTCAGGCGGGTTATCGAGTCACATCTGGAGAAAATTCAGATCGAGCGCGAGCGGTTCGAGGAGTGGTTCGGCATACGAACGTTCTTGGTCTGACAGCGAACAAAGTGCTACTCTTTCCACATAGGCTCGGCATCATCACTATCTCTCGGAGCGCTTCGGATGGCTCGGTACTTCAGGCCTTTGCCAGCATTCTTGGTAGTCTTCGCGCTTACCACCGGGTTGAGTGGGACTGATGCCGCTGCCGAACGTGCTCCGTCGGAGCATGACGATGAGCATATCGAAGAGAACACCTCGGACACCGAGAATCCGGCTTCCGTGCGGTTTGCTTACATCAGGCCGTCCCCTCCCATCGAATACGAATATGAATATCAGGTGACCTTTGGTGAAACCCACGATGGAGTCCTGGAATCCGCTCTGGAGAGGACCGAATGCAACATCCAAAGATGCCAGTCCTCGTTACCTGATACGGATGAAAACGAGGACACTGTCGCAGGCGATGTCGTCGTACAGCTCACCATCCGGGACGGTGTCTTCGATACCGGACGGTTTTCTGGCGGAATCACCGAAGTCGAACTGCTGGATTCGAATTTCGACGACGAAAGTGAATTCGTGGAATGCGTACTCGACAAACTGCAGGAAATCAGGTTTAGATTCCCCTCCCCGGAAGACGGCTTTGCCGCTGTCGTCACGGAAGTGACGTATCAAGTCCAGAGCGAGTGAACAGCCCCGGCTCGTCATCGGGTGGCCCCTCGCAGGTAATCGGCGCCTGGCGCTTTAGCTGCACCGTCCCGCAGGGAAAGGTGATTTTGTTGCCCCTGGTCTGGCCTTTGACCCAGCGCTGGCGTCGGGTTTCGTAGCGGTCGACAAACGCCCGATAGGCGGCTTTGGCGGCGGCCATCAACTCTCTGTCTTTCGTAGCGAACCGAGGATTGGACCCGCGCCACGGATCGGGCGTAGACGGGCTGTCCATAGGATCCACTTCTTTGACGTTGTCAGCCCCGCGAACCTCTTCATTGAACTCCCGTCGCACTGCGGCAATCTCGTCCTCCGCAATTTCGAGTAGTCGTTCGAAGTGCTCTTTTACCTCTTCGAGGCTCATATCCTCGTAGCCCGGAGGAGGCTGTGGGGTGAACTCGACGACGTCCGGGCTTTCGCGTCCGTAAAACCGCTCCGGTTTCTCGATGCGAATCGTCTTGCCCCAGTGTTTGGGCAAAATCATAAACCCCGGCCAGTCTTCGGCCCTCTCCACAAGCCCGGCCTGTACCGGGTTGAGCCACGTATACAGTAGTTTTCGCTCGATGGCCTCCCGCTTCAGTAATACGGTGTCGTTGTAGGAACCGGACTCCCAGAAGTGGCCCGACCGGCCCAGATCACGATTTCTCGACCGGGCGATCCCACTCATCGAATCCCGCATAAAATCGCTGCGATCCCCGGTGGTATCGCCGATGGCGAAGTGGACGTGGTTGGACATCGCCAGTGCCGCATAGACGTGCTGCTCGTATTTGTCGGCGGCTTTGCCAATTTCGTAGGGCAGGACTTTGCCCAGGTAGTCGTCGGGTCTAAGAAAGTAGCGACGCTCCGAGCAGCGCCGGGTCAACAGCGCTACCTGTCCGGCGATGTGTCGTCGTGGCTTCGTCATGGCAATCCTCCCGTGCAGAGCAGAGTATGGTCAGTCCCTCTGCTCTGTTGTCGACAGACTCGCCCTCGATTTTGCGTCGCACGTCAACATGGGGTCACACCGGTGTGGCACCCAACTGCCGGATCAGCCCATAAATTCGGGACGATCAGGGTCTATCGGTCACCTCTTGGGATCGGCGATCGCCCAGTATTTCTCCGATATTCTCCGGATTTCGGCGGCAGGCTCCGATCGGTCTAGTTTTGGATGGCGTCTAAAAACACCGGTCGGTCAGTGATGGTGCGATGTTCTTCGGGGTTTGAGGGGCGATACGGTAGGGGCGATGCAGTCGCCCGGATAGGCGACGCAGGAACGGTCTTTCAGCGGCGGAATCCGGTGGTGCATCCGCTCCATACAGGTTGGCCCCCGGCCGGCCGATTAGCCCAGAAAATCAGCACGACCGGGGTCTGTCAGTCACCTGTCGGAATCGGCGATCGCCCAGTAATGCCGGGGTACACGGTGGATTCCGGCGATAGTTCGCGTGAGTTCGGTTCATGGAGAGGGCCGATAGTTGTCATTTGCCCCTGTGACCTGATGTTCATCGTCACGACGGTCGTTCAGTTACAATGGTGCTCAGACAGCGTTCCGGGGGAGATTTTATGGATACTCAGGTAGCCGATCTTTGCGACGAATTTATCGATGAGATTCAGATCGCCGAGCCCTTGCTGAATAGCTACGGAGGCCGGTCGGCGTTCGGTGGTCAGGTGGCGGTGGTGAAGGTCTTTGAGGACAACATCCTCGTCAAACAACGGCTTCAACAGGAGGGCCGGGGCCGGGTACTCGTCGTCGACGGCGGGGGCTCAACGCGCTGCGCGTTGATGGGAGACCGAGTCGCCACAATGGCACGAAAGAACGGCTGGACCGGTCTGATCATCAACGGCTGCAGTCGCGACTCCGTGGAGGTCGCCGATATTCCGGTCGGCGTGCTCGCCCTGGCCACCCGGCCCCAAGAGCAACAAGGAAGGCCGCGGCAACCAAGACATACAGGTCGCCTTTGCAGGGGTTAGTTTCAACACCGGAGACTATGTATACGCCGACCCCGACGGGCTGATCGTCGCCCGCCGCGATCTGCTGGGATGAACGCGGATTTGCAGTCATCAGATAGCGACGAGACCCTGGTCCGGGAGCGGTGTACCACCCAATCACCGGATCAGCGCATAAAATCAGGACGATCGGGGTCTGTCGGTCACTTACAGGGTCCGGCGATCGCTCAGTAATGCTGGGCTATTCTTCGGTTTTGGAGTGGCTGGTGGCGATGCGCCGGCACCGACCTGCGGTCAGGTCATGGATGCAGGACGATGGAGCCCGTGGTCTTACGCCCCTCGAGGGCGCGGTGTGCATCGGCGGCTTCGGCAAGTGGCCAGGTGTGCTGAGCGTGGATGTCGAGCACATCGCTGCGGACCAACTTGAAGAGGGCTTTCGCGCTCGCCTGTAACTCGTCGCCGGTGGCGATGTAGTCGAAGAGGCTGGGACGCGTCAGATACAGCGAGCCGCGACGGGACAATTCCAGCGGGTCGATGGGCTCGGGGCGGCCGGAGGCGTTTCCGAAGCTGACACACGTGCCCCGGCGAGTCAGCGAGTCAAGAGAGCCCTGGAGGGTATCTTTACCCACCGAGTCGTAGACGACGTCGACGCCTGCGCCGTCGGTCAATTCGTCGACGCGCTCGACGAAATTCTCTTCGGTATAGATCACCGGATGGTCACAGCCGTGGTCTCTGGCGAGTCCGGCCTTCTCCTCGGTGGAGACGGTACCGATGACGGTGGCTCCGAGATGTCGAAGCCACTGACAGGCGATCAGCCCCACCCCGCCGGCGGCGGCATGCAGTAGGACTGTATGGTGTTCGTTGACCTCGAAGCAGCGGCGCACCAGATACTCCACGGTCATTCCCTGGAGCATCATCGCCGCCGCCGTGGATGCATCGATGTCGTCGGGCAATTTTACCAATTTATCGGCCGGAACGACTCGACGCTCTGCGTAGGCGCCGGGTGTGCCGCCGACGTAGGCGACGCGGTCGCCCTCCGAGAGATGATCGACGTCGTCGCCGAGTCGTTCGACAACGCCGGCGGCTTCAACGCCGATACCGGCGGGTAACGAATCCACGGGATACAGGCCGCTTCGGTGATAGGTGTCGATGAAATTGACACCGATGGCCTGTTGATGAAGCAACACTTCGTCGGGCCCCGGCGAAGGGACGTCTACTTCCTCGAGGCTCAGCACCTCGGGATCTCCGGTCTTTCGAATACGAATGGCTTTAGCTGTGGTCATGGTTGAAGTTCCGTCGTCTCGAAGTTCTGTTGTGAGGCGATGTAACGAGCCTGCGAGCCCTCGAGACTTCCAGGGCCCAGATTCACGACATACCCGGGATGAGCCGACAATAAAATTACGACCACAATTGATTACGCCAACTCTCCGACGAATTGGCGAAAGTGCTCGAAAAACCGGGCCGCATGCAAGCCGTCGGCCAGCGCGTGGTGGACGGTCAACTGAACGGTGACCTCGTGGCGGGGCTCATGTCCCTGATTGACTTCGACTACTTTGCCCCAGGCAATTCGCGGAGCACAATCGGCGGGATCGCCGGGCATGGGGTGGCTGATCGACTGGAAATCGAGCCAGGGCATCGAGGTGATGTAGACGAGTTCCAGCCGGTGGTCGTCGTCCAGGTTCAGATCCTGCCGGTTGCGCTGGGCCCCGGCGCTGCGTCGGATCCGCTCGCTGAATTCATCGAGGTCATCGCAGTATAAGGCCGTGGCGTAATTGAAGGTCTCGTCATCGTCGAGCAGGGTAAACGAGGCGTGGTTAGTGTCGACCTCCAACACCTGATCGCCGCGAAATCGGTAGCGCAGATTGCGCGTCGCATTGGCCGCCCGCAGCGCGGTGTGCATCAGCGTGGCAAAGAGACTTCGATCGGTGCGCCGAACGAAATTGACCAACTCGGTGACATCGACTCGGGCGGAGACATCGAAGAATGGATCATCGAAGGTGCGAAAAAACTCGTAATGGGCCCTTCGCGGCCAGTTGTTCAGATCAATGGTCTTCATCCCGTTGCCCATCCCTACAGCTACTACGCCTTGAGCACTCGTTGATGGTGCATCTGGCGCGTCGAATTGGACGCGACTAAGAAGCTATCAAAAAAGACTCCCATCGGCATTCGCCATCTGCCCCCACCACTTTAGTGATAGTGTCGATTATAAAAGTGATAGTGTCGATTATAAACAGGCTTTGTCAGCCGTCTTCCTATCGGTCGATCTCGTGATCTGTCTATCGAAGTTTTTTGAGTTTTTACGCAAAATTTTCTTCAAATCGTCGACAATAGTAATGCAGGTGACGAAGGTACCGGTTGGCGGACCTTCG
>CAYUPT010000302.1:0-1815 GCA_964446725.1 uncultured Bradymonadales bacterium
CCATCGAGCGCGACGACGGTCCATCGGGGCTGATTTTGACCCGTCAGGGCGTTCCCGTCATCGACAAGCGCGGACTCGGCGGCTTCGGCGACGCCAAAAAGGGCGCCTACGCGCTGGCCGACAACACCGATGCCGACGGCGATCCGGAGGCCATCATCATGGCCACCGGAAGCGAAGTCGCCATCGCTCTGGAGGCCTGGCGCAATCTGACCGACGACGGCATCACGGCCCGGCTGGTGAGCATGCCCTCCTGGAGTGCCTTCGAAGAGCAAGACCAGTCCTATCGCGACCGCATCCTGCCGCCGGACGTCGACGCCCGGGTCTCCATCGAGGCCGGCGTCACCCTCGGCTGGGAGCGCTGGATCGGCTCTGAGGGTGTGGCGATCGGCGTCGACCGCTTCGGCGCCTCCGCCCCCTACCAGGACATCTACGAAAACCTGGGACTGACCGCCGATCGCGTCGAGCGCGAAGTCCGCGATTTGCTCGACGAATGAAACCCGGCGCCTCGTGGTTGCATCAAGGTATCGCGACCCGACGTCACCGATGTATCCACGAGGCCAATGCTTATGACCCATCCCCGACATATCGCCATTGTCGGCGCCGGACCGATCGGCGTCGAAGCCGCTGTTCGAGCCATCGACGACGGCTTTTCCGTCACCGTATACGACGCCGGCGACGTCGGCTCTCACGTCCGCCAGTGGCGCCACGTCCAGCTCTTTTCGCCCTGGAAGCTCAATCGCAGCTCCCGCGGCAGCGCCCGGCTCCAAAACGCCGGCGTGCCCCTGGCCGACGGGGAAGCGACGCCCACCGGAGGCGAGTATCTGCGTCAGTATCTGCTGCCGCTCGCGGACTCGCTCGGCGACGATGTGCAGTGGTGTCTGAATACGAGCGTTCGCGGGATTTCGCGCCGCCAGCGACTAAAATCGGAAATGATCGGCGACGACCGGCGCGCGGCATCGCCCTTCGTCCTCGACGTTGACGGCCCGGAGGGTCGTCGTTTTGACAATGCCGATGTGGTCATCGACGCCTCAGGCGTCCTCTCCAATCCCAACGGGCTCGGCCCCGGTGGGCTCGACGCCGCCGGCGAGCACCGATTCGGCGACCGCATCAGTCGTGTCATTCCCGACGTCTCCCACAACGCCGACGCCTTCGCCGGCCGCCACATCCTCGTCGTCGGTCACGGTCACTCGGCATTGACCAGCCTTTGCGCGCTGCACGAATTGCGCGAGCAGGCCCCGAAGACCCGTGTACACTGGAGTTTTCGAGCGGAGCCGGAACCGCGCGACGAAATCGAGGACGACCGCCTCCAGTTGCGGGCCACGCTCGACCGCTTTGGCAATGCCGCCTCCCGCGGCGATATCGAGGGTATTGCACCACTTCCCCGGACCGCCATCCGACGCCTGGAGGCGGCCGACGATGGCGACGGATTGCGCGTCGTCTTCGAGCGCAATGGCGAAGAACACGACATCGGCGTCGACCACATCGTCGCCAACGTCGGTTACCGCCCCGACACCTCGCTATTTCGGGAATTGCAGGTCCACCTGTGCTACGCCACGGAGGGCCCGATGAATCTGGCGGCCACCCTCATCGGCGGCGACTCCGGCGACTGCCTCGACCAGTCGTCGGGCGGCATCGACACCCTGTCGAATCCGGAGCCCGACTTCTTTGTCCTCGGGGCCAAAAGCTACGGTCGAAACTCCAACTTCTTGCTGAGTATCGGCTTCGACCAGATCGATACCGTCTTCGACGACGGCCTTTCGTGACTTTGGGGAGAAGCGCTGTATCGCGGCTATTTTTTGCTGGAGACGGAAGCGT
>CAYUPT010000302.1:1915-5398 GCA_964446725.1 uncultured Bradymonadales bacterium
CCCCGCTTTCGGCTGTCTCGCTGGAGACGGAAGCGTCCCCGCTTTCGGCTGTCTCGCTGGAGACGGAAGCGTCCCCGCTTTCGGCTGTCTCTTCGTGGTATCTGATAATCCCGGAACACATCGCTTCCACACCGCCCCCTCCGACTTCGCTCGCCTAGGCTCGCTCAGCCACCGTCAAAAATTAACATCAACCCGAAAATCGGCGGCCACATTGGCGGCGCGGTGACTGCCACTTCCCGGCTCGGTACTCGCCCGGACACCGGCCTCGGCGTAGATCACGAATTTCACGCGTTCGGCGTCGATCTCGAGGGTGCTGGCGCCGGCCTCCTGAAAATCCTCTCGATCTTCGCTGAACTGGACGTCGAAGGCGTCAAATTCATCGCTCACCTCCCGACAATCGTCGCCATAGCCGGTAAATATCTGGCTCGAGATATCGACATTGACCGCCGCCTCGCCGAGTTCATCGGATTCCTCGGGGACGTTGAAATCGGCATCGACAGACCACGATGTATCGAGGGTCAGCGCTTCGCCGGTGTCATTGGTGATTTCCAGGATATAGGCATTATCGCCGGTGCGGTTGTGACTCCAGGTCGGTCTCGACGGATCTGAAGGCGCCGAAGCATTCCCCGAAAAGTAGACCTCGAAAAATTGGTGCGTGACATCGACTTCGGTGGCCCAGTCGACGGAGCCAAAGATCGGACCTCCATCGAGTCCCGGGTACACCTCGAGGCCATTCGATGTCTCACAGGTCCCGGCCTGGTCGCCCTGGGACGAAATGCCGTAGCTGGGCAGTCGGTCTTCGGCGACATCGCCGTCTTCGGAACCGTCCTCTTCACCTTCGACGTTGAAAATCAGATAATCGCCGTCGGCAAGCCAGGTTCCCTGAATCCCGGTCTCCTGTGGACCACTCCAGCCACCATCGCCTCCGCATCCCACCGAAGCAGCCCCAACAGCGATCACCGCCACAAAAATAAGTGCTTGCGAAATGCGAGATTCAGCCATAACTCGTCCTCACTTCAATGCTGAGCCCGCCGCCGCCCCTTCGGCGCTGCCCGAATTACATACCTGTTTCCGTGCTCCGGCGTAGGTCTACCAGCTGTGCTTTCACCTCCGGCGACACCACACTATACCGAGTAGCATGTTTGGCATAGGCCCTCAAATTTCGCTGCCATTGAGCGGACAGCCATAACTCGAGGGCCTTCGCCCTTTCGAAGCGCCGATGTGGTCATTACGATTGCGAACAAAGAATTTCCTACAACGAGATTTTCGCCATGATCGTCAACGCCTGCCGCAAAATCTTCGAGGCCCAGAACTGGACACTTCGCGGCCAGGAATTGGCGCGACACCGCCGCTGCGTGGTCATCGGCGCGCCTCACACCTCGAATTGGGATTTCGTCTACACCCTGGCGGGCTTCGACAAATTGGGGTTGCCGCTTCGATTTACTATCAAGCGCTCCTGGATGCGCTTTCCCTTCAATCTGGTCATCGAGCCCGCCGGCGGTCTGGCCATTGACCGAAGACCGCGCGAGGAGACGGGAGAGCGGCCGAGTATGGTCGATGAGATGGTGCGGCTTCTGGGCGAACACGACGAGTTGGCACTGGTCATCACGCCGGAGGCCACGAGGAGCTATACCGAGCGGTGGAAGAGCGGCTTTTACCACGTCGCACGCGGCGCCGGGGTCCCGATTCTGCTCGGTTTTGTGGACTATGCCAAAAAAGAGGCCGGCCTCGGAAAAGTCATCGAACCGAGCGGCGACTTCGACGCCGACATGCGCCAGATCGCGCAGTTTTACACCTCGATCACCCCGCGCTATCCGGAGCGATTCAGCGTCGACCGCCGCTATATCGACAACTGACGCTCAAAACACATCGTCGCCCAGGCCCTCGTGCTCGATGCCGCGGCAGGCAACGGTGTCGACATCCGTCGGCCCGCAGACGGCCAACACGCCGCCCCACAACTCGTCGACGCCCTGGAGCACGTCACTTCGCCGAAAGATAAAGCCCTCTCCGCTCTGTTCGACGGCTTCCACCGGTCGCATCACCTCGCCGGCGCAGTAAATATCGCCGTCGATATCGACGCAGACCTGACCCCCTCCCAGCGCCAACTCGTCGACGTAGGCAATCTCGGGAATCGGCGTCGGCTCCAGTCGATGGTCGGTATCGTCGAGTCCGAATTGACCGTAGTCATTGGCGCCCCAGCAAAAGAGCTGACGCTCATCGCCGGCGACGGCGCAGGTGTGGTGAAAGGCGACCTGCAGATCGACGACACCATCGGGCAAAAACGGGGAAATATTCTGTGGCACGCCGACGTCGGTGGTGCGGTCGATGGCCAGTCCGAGTTGGCCGAATTCGTTACTGCCCCAGCAGTGGACTTCGCCGTCGATGCCGAGCGAACAGCTATGGGCCCCTCCGGCGTGGACCGCTCGCACGGGGCCGACGTCTTCGACGCGCTGCGGCGACGTGACGATGGGATCGACATCGACGCCCAGGCCCAGTTGTCCGCGGTCATTTCGACCCCAGCAGAACAATTGGGATTCGTCGTTGACCGCACAGGCGTGAAAGGCGCCGACGGCGATATCGACCACCGATCCGACGCCGTCGATCGGGACCGGTTCGGCACTCAATTCCAGGTCGTCGTCGGCGAGTACTCCGTAGCGATTACTGCCCCAGCAATACAGCGCGCCATCGCCGTCGATGGCGCAATTGGTATCGAAAAGCCCGACGGCGAAGTCGGCGACATTGCCGAGTCCGGCGACTTCCACCAGTTCATCCTGGCTTCGGGTGGTGCCGTCGCCGAGTTGTCCCGCCGCATTTTGACCGGTACACCAGATACTCTGGCGGTCATCGATGACGCAGACGTGATAGGTCCCGAAATGCAGCCGCTGGACATTCGGCGTCCGGTCCTCTTCGGCATCCGGCGTCTCACAACCGTCCGAGCAGGCCATACAGCCAGCTACGGCCAACAGAATTATCCATCGCCACCACATTGAATTTCGGATATCGACCATCGCAAAGAGCCCGGTGTCTACGGCACATGAATCGCGATGGCTATGATAACACGGCACACCACGGGCATCGACCCCGCGGCGCTTCTCAGTCCGTTGTCGTCGGCCACTCCCAGCCCTCGGCTTCCACGAGCCCGAGCAATGTGGTGCGCAGGTCGGTGCGCGAAGCAAAGGCCTCGCGACAGTCCTGAAAACTGCTCATCGGCATCTCGAGTCGGCGCATCGGCTCCACATCCGGGATCGGCGGCGGTTTGTCGACCGACGTAATATGCTCCAACTGGACGCGCCGAATGTAGACGTCGATGGCCCTGCGAAGTGAGCGCAGCGTCGTCTTATTCGGTCGAAACTCCGGTTGGACACAGTGACTCATCAGGGTGGTGGCATCGTCGAGTCGCGCCAGCGCCAGTGCCAGGGCCGCCTGCCGATCGCGAGAGTGAAAATACTGCAAGACCGGATAGGCCAGATGCTGTTCGGCGTG
>CAYUPT010000303.1:0-5375 GCA_964446725.1 uncultured Bradymonadales bacterium
GTTGGCCAGCGTAAACGCCAGTTGTGTAATCGGATTCGCCCCGGCCTCGGCGATGTGATGGCCGCTGATCGACACCGAGTAGTAATTTCGAACCTCTTTTTCGACGAAGTACTCCTGGATGTCGCCCATCATCTTCAAGGCGAATTCCGTCGAGAAAATGCAGGTATTTTGGGCCTGATCCTCTTTGAGGATATCGGCCTGAACGGTGCCGCGAACCACGCGCAGTGTCTCGTCGCGAATCTCATCCATCTCCTCCGGGTCCGGAGCCCGGTCGTGCTCTTCTTTGAACTGGTCGACTTGCTGGTCGATGGCGGCGTTTAAAAACATCGCCAGAATGATCGGCGCCGGTCCGTTGATGGTCTTCGACACACTGGTATTGGACGCGCACAGGTCGAATCCGGCGTACAATTGCTTCATGTCGTCCAGGGTACAGACACTGACCCCGGAATTTCCGACCTTGCCGTAGATATCGGGCCGATGGGCCGGGTCCTCGCCGTACAGCGTCACGGAGTCGAAGGCCGTGCTCAGCCGGTTGGCCTCTTCGCCCTCGCAAAGATAGTGAAAACGCTCGTTGGTCCGCTCCGGTGTCCCCTCGCCGGCGAACATCCGCTTCGGCTCTTCCTCGCGGCGCTTAAAGGGAAAGACGCCGGCCGTATACGGGAAGCGACCCGGCACATTTTCCAGAAGTTGCCAACGCACAATATCGCCCCAGTCGCGGAACTCCGGAAGTGATACCCGCGGAATCGTCGAACCGGCCAGCGACTCCGAATTGAGTTCAAATTCAATGGTGCGATCCCGGATCTGGACCTCGTAGATATCGCCGCTGTACTCGTCTTGAAGATCCTCCCATCCCTCCAGCAATTCCGTGGGCTCATCGTCGAGCTCATCCCACAACTCGCGTTGCTTGTCGGCGATCGCCGCGTCGTCATCGACCAACTCCTTCGCGCCCTCCAGTTGATACAGCTGGGAGGCGAGATCGGCCTGATCTTCGACCCACTGGCGGTAGTCGCGGCAGGACTCCGCAATTTCGGCGAGATACCGGCTTCGGGAGCCGGGAATGATGGTGTGATTTTTCTCGGTCACCGGCCCCGGAGTCTCCCAGTTGGACTCCTCGATTTCGATGCCCGCGGCCTCCACCAGGCCCTGGTACAGCGCCGACACACCGGTGTCGTTAAATTGGCTGGCAATCGTGCCGTAGACCGGAAGCTCGTCATCCGGGATGTCGTAGCTGATCTGGTGGTTTCGGCGAAGTTGCTTGCGCACCGCCCTGAGAGCATCTTCACTTCCGAGTTTCTCGAATTTATTGATCGCAACAAAATCGGCGTAGTCGAGCATACCGATTTTTTCGAGTTGGCTCGCCGCCCCGAACTCGCTGGTCATTACGTACAGCGACTCGTCGGCGAAGTCGATGATTTGAGCATCGCCCTGCCCGATTCCGCTCGTTTCGGCGATGATCAGATCGAAACCGGCGCTCTGGACGATGTCGATGGCATCGCCCAGTGCTTCGGCGACCTCGCTTTGACTTCCCCGCGTCGCAAGCGACCGCATGTAGACATTTTCGGTGTCGATGGAGTTCAGACGAATTCGGTCGCCCAGAAGGGCACCGCCACTTCGCCTCTTGGACGGGTCACTGCAAAGAAGCGCCACCGATTTTTCCGGGAAATCCAGAAGATAGCGCCGAATAATCTCGTCGGTCAGACTGCTCTTTCCGGCGCCGCCGGTTCCCGTAATCCCGATGACCGGCGCCGGCTTGGCCGGCACCACCAGGTCGAGCGTATCGCCCAGACCTCGCTCGGCCATCGTAATCGCCCGCGCCAGCGCCTTTCGGTCGCCCGTCGCCACGCCCTCCGATTCCGCTTTTCCGACGCGATCGACGGGGTCGTAATCGGTGTGCTCGAGCATGTAGTTGATCATGCCCTGCAGACCCATCTCGCGGCCATCTTCGGGACTGAAAATCTTGCCGACTCCGTAGTCCTCGAGTTCTGCGATTTCGTCGGGCGTAATGACGCCGCCTCCGCCACCGTAGACCTGGATATGGCCGGCGCCGCGCTCCTCGAGCAGATCGATCATATACTTAAAATACTCGACGTGCCCGCCCTGATAGCTGGACATCGCGATGCCCTGGGCATCCTCTTCAATCGCGGCGTCCACGACCTCGGCAACCGAGCGATTGTGGCCGAGGTGAACGACCTCTGCGCCCGTCGCCTGAAGGATGCGCCGCATCACATTGATCGCAGCGTCGTGACCGTCGAATAGACTGGCCGCCGTCACGAAGCGAATCGGATGCTGCGGCGTATATTTCTCGGGCTTTTCGGTAGCCGAAGGAGCACTGGCACTCATCGATGGCCTCGGGGCTTAAAGGTGGAACTGGATAGAGCAGACGCATTCTGCGGGCCAATAAACCAAAACCACCGAAAAGTGGCAAGCATTTCGCCAGTAACTCACGGGTCGCCCCCTCTCTTTTGTGAGCCGTATCCACTGAGCATCATGCCGATTAGAAGCGACCGCTAAGCCCCAATCCCAGCCCCATATCTTCCGTTGCCGTCTCGGAAATCACTACCGGTGATAGACCCACCGAGGCCCGGCGCTCGTCGAGCCAATTCGAAATCACCAGTTGCCGATGATATCCCTCCACGGTCGCCCAGGTCAAAAATCCACCGGCCACACCGGCAAAACTCAACCCCGTGGCGACCTCGGGTGCCACGTTGGATGACCCCGGACTACTCAGGGCATCTTGCACAATGACGCCGGCAATGACGCCCACCACAAGCGCCGGAAATAGCCCGAGTAAATTCCCGGTAAACGCCCCCAAATACTGGTCGGGATAGGTCCGATTGCCCACCGTATTGACGACGGCGGAAGTCCCAAGTGTGGGACCGAAAAACATCAGCAATCCGCCGGACCCGGCAATTTCAGGGTCGTTTGCATTTTCGCCCGCAACAAAGAGCACAGTCCCCAGCGCCAATGAGCCGTAGGTCATCAACGCCCCGGCTCCCATCTGGCGCCAGTACGTCGGCATATGATGCGGCTCCAGTGGTTCATCGACGCCGTCTCCGTCGTCGGCCGCTTCCTCGTCATCGCCGGATATCTGGCTCTCGCGTCGCTGTGCTCTCGATTCGTCGATCGTCGGCGGATCTGATGGGTCATCGGCTTCGGCCTCCTTCGAATCCCCGTCGGCCGTCGCGTCATCGGACTCCTCGTCGTCGACGCCTGCAGTATCCCCCGTTTCTTGGGACTTGTCAGAGGGCGGCGAGTCCCGGACTTCCCGCTCGTCATCCGGATCGCCCTTCGAATCCTCTACGGATTTTTGTCGGTCCTCATCGTCGGAGGACTCCCCTTCTTCGTCGTCCTCCCCTTCGCTATCGTCGTCCTTTTCGTCGCCTTCCGTCGCCAGACCGGGCAATTCGCCGGGCTGATGAGTCGTCGGAAAATCTTCGACCTCCGACTCCTCTTGCCCCGTCGACGCCTCGACCGTCGGCACTGCCATCGCCATCCCCAGAGCGCTCAGCACCGCCAAAAGAGCCAAATTGCTGAAAATATTCTGTTTCTCGGACATTCCCGGGGACTCCGACACCTGTGACCACTGAACGGCGTTGCGCCGAGATTACGGTCCGTCGTCGGCGACGTCAAAACTAAACAGTGGTGGTGTCGTTTGTCCGGCGTAATCTCGACGCAACGTTTCCAGATCAGACCACCCCGGCGGCCGTGCGCTGCACGTCGAGGTCAATAACGACCCCACAACATAACCCCGATTATTCATGACCCATCTACTGCGGCTCATCAGCGACGAGATCCCTTTATCTCACTCCTCGACGATGCTCTGCATCGCCTGTGGGGCTCGATTTCGGCCTCTCATCGCTGATTTTGCCTCGTTACGATATCTCATGAATAATGCGGGATAAACATCCCGGTATTTCACCTTATCAACCAGGAGGACGATGTAGAGCCTTAAAATTCGTCTTGTGGCGCAATATTTCGACACGTTTGTCGCAATAATCGCTCTCCGTCGTTGCGATTCGCTCTCAGAAGCTGTCAAAATAATGTCGGACCGATCAGCCCCAGACTACTCGGTCGCGATGCTCCCAGCGCGGTTCTTGCACCCTGTTGGCCGTCGCTACTGCTACTTTTCGGCGTCTCGCCGACCCCAGACTGCGGGGCCCGCTCGACGCCTTTGACCATCTCGCCGGCGGCCGGGTCGCCGGCCGTGGTGATGGTGACGCGAATAGTACGCCGCTCGCCCTGGTAGAACTCAATCATGGGTCTCCACAAGAAATCAGAACGCCTGCCGAAGCGGGCTAATTCGTCGTTATTTTGAGCAGCCGTCAGGGCATCTCACAGTGAGCATCGCCGCCAGGCTCATCGTCACTATGCCCGCACCCCAGCGTCTGACAGTCTTCTTCGTCGACGTGACGTCTCAGGTCTTTGTAGTCGTTAATGCACCAATCTACGCAGATGGGGTCGTTCGGAGGCCCGGAACTGACAGGATCACATTGCGGTACGCATACCGGAACATTCTGATGCAAGCTATCCGGTATATCCGATTTTCGGCACCCCGTTCCATCTGGGCAGTCTTCATCCGTTCCGCACTCATGACATTCCCATTGAGGTTGGCCGGAGCAACCAATCTCGCCCGGGCAATGACTGTCGTCGGCGCACTCGACGCACTCCCCGTCGTCACTGCAGAACGCGTCGTCACAGTCGTCGTGGTCGATACACTCGACACACTTCGCCGCGCTGTCGACGGTGTCGTCAGGGTGGTCAAACTCTTGGCATGTCTCACCGCTGTCACACTCCGCGTCGGCGTCGCACCCCACATGCCCCTCTCCGCATCCGAGTCCGGCGGTGGCGATCATCCAGCAGATGCCGGCGATCAATACTATTCGGAAGTCCATCATTTGCTCCTCATTCATAAATTCTGTCAATACCTGTCATCACCGAGCGCCACGCCCTGTACGACTCCACATACCCCATGACCTCGGACCTGCTGATCTCACTGTCGCACCACGAAACCCAGGGCCAGGCGATATTCGCGTCAGCGCCATCCAGACGGATCGTCGACGCGCCGACCTGCGGCTCGGCATCTGTCAGGGCGTACGGCAGCCTATCGGGGTGGGTCTCCGGGTACGCCGATGTGCCGCCTGCATGCCAGACTACGACATCGGTGCCATCGACTAAAATGGCGATGTCGCACCAGGAGCCGGGCTCCGCACCGAATAGATAATGCATGTCTTCGGTTTGCCCCAGATCGCAGCTCTTCAGAACCATGGCGTCCTCTACCAGCACGACGCTATATCCGGCATCGTCGTAGTCATTGAATAGGCCTAAATAGCTGATCGAGATAGTCCAACACTTGCACGTTGATTATAACGCCTTGA
>CAYUPT010000304.1:0-5357 GCA_964446725.1 uncultured Bradymonadales bacterium
GTCGGTGCGACGCGGCTGCGGAAGTCTAAAAACCCGTTAAGCCGCTGTCAATCTGCCGGTTAAAGCGCCGCCACAACGGGCCAGCGCGCCCTCCCCGTCGCACAGTATCGGCCAGTACGGCATCCACTGTTTTTCTTGCTCTGGAACAAAAATCGGTGTGTAATGAATTCAAAGAACGGAATGATTCTCAACGCCCCCGGAATGTGTGAACTCTATGCTGCCATCTCCGCGACATTTCGTCGGCTCGCTGGTCGTCGCCCTCATTTTGGCCACCGCCTCCAGTAGTGCGGCCCAGATGTACACCTACGAGACGCCGGAAGGCGAGGTTCTGATCACCACCGAACCGCGCGACGATTCGGACTACGAGTTGATCGAGGTCCTGGAGGACCCCTCCGATCCGAGCTCGGCGACCGATCCCGACAATATATCGAGCTCCTCCGACGAGGAACTGGACTTTACGCCGACGACCGGCTCGTCGACGATGCCCTTCTCGGAGCGCGAGCAGGCCTACGACGACATCATCCAGGAGGCCGCCGATGCCTACGATGTGCCCTTTGGGTTTATCAAAGCCGTCATGCGCGTCGAGAGCGCCTTTCAGTCCGACGCCGTCAGTCACGCCGGCGCCATGGGATTGATGCAATTGATGCCGCGCACCGCCGAATCCCTCAATGTGGACGATCCCTTCGATGTGCGCCAAAACATCTTTGGCGGCGCCAAATTCCTGCGGATCTTGATCGACCGCTACGATGGCGATATCAACCTGATACTGGCCGCGTACAACGCCGGTGATCTGGCCGTTCAGCGACACGACGGCATCCCCTATCGCCAGACCCGTGAATACGTGGCCTCCGTCTACTACTGGTATCAGAATTACTCCGCCGACGAGGACGAGACGTGAGTGCGACGACGATACGTCAGGACATCATCAACATCCCCAATGTTCTGACCCTGTTTCGGATCGCCCTGATCCCGGTGGTCGCTCTCTTTATCTTTTACGGCGATCCCGTCAGTTGCATTATCGCCGTATTGCTCTTCGCCGTCGCCTCGGTGACCGACTGGCTCGACGGCTATATCGCCCGTCGCCAGAATCTGGTGAGCATGACCGGGAAGTTTCTCGACCCACTGGCCGACAAGCTGTTGGTGATCACGGCGCTGATCATGCTGGTGCCCCTGGGTCGGCTTCCGGCCTGGATTTTGATCATCATCGTCGCCCGTGAAATATCGGTCACCGCCCTGCGCTCGATGGCCGCCGGCGAGGGCATGATCATTGAGGCCGGAGGCGGCGGAAAGCTCAAGACGGCCTTTCAGATGACCGGCCTCCTCGGTCTGATCACCCACTACACCTATGCCGTCAACTACTTCGGTATGGAAGTGTACATCAACTTCCATCGCATCGGCTTCTGGTTTCTGGTGATCTCGGTCTTCTTCAGTCTCTGGAGTGCCGGGGCCTACTTCTCGGACTTTTTGCGGGCCGTCGAAGAACACCACAAAGAGCGCGACCAGGCTCCGGAGACCGCCGACGGCAACATCGAGTAAATCACCAGATCATATCTGGGGACCGATAAAGTGGACGTCCAGTCCCATCGCCTCCAATCGCCGGGCGACCTGCATCCGGTCCCTGTACTCGGCGCGGGCAAAGAGATCGCGGATCAACTCGGCGCCCGACTCCTCGCCCCAATCCCCGCGGGCGTAATCCGGCGTAAAGGGCACGACAAACGACAGCTCGACGCCGCGTCGACGGACCAACCCCACCGGGCGTCGAAGCATCTCCACGTCGCTCAACCCACACAGATCGGTGATGATCGTCAGCCGTCCCCCCGAGATCTTGCGGCCAATGATCCGGCGCAATACCGCTTCCAGACCACTGATCTTGTCCCCCGATGCCACCTCTGACGGCGGATCGACGGGCATCCCTCGGAGCCGAAAGAAGCGCCGCACCGGACTGACGGACTCGTCGACGACCCCGAACGCCTCCGCCGAATCACGCCATCGACGCAGCTCATCGCCGACGACCGACGCCGTCCACTCTTCGAGGAGCCGACCGTCGGCCCGCCCCTTCAATCCGTTGCCCCGGCGAAAATCGAGTCGCTCCTGGACCAGAAGATAGTCCGCGAGTGCTTCGCGGAGTTCTTCGTCGTCCATGGCCGTTCTGTCGCGGCAGACGACGGCATTGAGCCCGGCGAGATGCTGTCGGATACGCCGGCGCTGCCGCCCGCCCTTTGCGGCCTCGACGACACCGTACAGGGCGTGATCGAAGCTCCAGAGGCCGACGCGGCGATCCGCGTCGAGACAGCGGGCGCACTGGCCGGCGGCGACTTCCAGCGCGTGATTGAACTTCCGACCCGGCGGTGTACCGGCCCGCATCGAACTGGAGATATCGATGGCCACGTATTCGCTGGCGCTTCGTTCATCGTCGAATTCGCGGGTGATCAACCGACGCTGGCGCATCGTCGCCTTCCAGGCCACGGTCCGAAGCGGATCGCCGGGCTGAAAATCCCGCAGTTCTCGAATCGCGGTCCCCGAACGACTGCTCGCGGAGACCTCTCGTTTGCCGCGCCGCGACAGGCGACGCTCGGAGGCCTCCGCCCTGCGATGGAGTCGATGAATATTCGGAAAGGTCTCAAAGACTCGAAGACAGGGAAGGTAGTCGCGCACCGTCACCAATCCCCAGCGATCGACGAGTTCGACATCGAACCCCTGCAGACTGGAGCGACCGATTCCCGACGGCGTGACTACAATCTCGAAGCGACTGGAGCCGTCGGCGGTGACGTACAACTCCCCGCCCAGGACTTCCACATCGACAGGTCCCTCCTGATGGGGGTGCAGATGCTGGACGCGGAGCGGCGTCGTGGACTGATTTTCGAACCAGACCTCAAACTGGCTTTGTCGGTCGCGCTCCAGGGTCTGGACCTGATCGGGGCCGTCGATATCCAGCCTGCTGCTGCGCCGATCCAGCGACCGCGCCCCGGGTAATACCCGGGCCACCGCCCCGATCAATATTGCAAAGGGCACGACTCCAAATAACAACAGCACCGGCTCGCGCACCAGGGCTCCGGCAATCGAAAACACGATGCCCGTCAAAAACAGCCACTTGCCCTGATTTGTCAGATAGGGGTTCATCGAAGTCGTTATCCCGTCACGTCATCACTGCCCTTGCGGGCCGAAGCCGCCGATTTGTCGGGCGTACTACCCGTAGCGCACCGACCCCAGCGCCCGGGCGACGATGTCCTCACCGTTGACCCCGTTTAATTCGGCGTCGGGCTCGACGAGGATGCGATGCGACAATATCGATGGTGCCAGAGCGCGAACATCGTCGGGCAACGCGTAGTCGCGACCGGCGATCAGGGCCCTGGCCTGCGCGCCGCGAAGAAGGGCCAGCGAGGCCCGCGGCGAGCAGCCCAGTGTCGTCTCGCTGTCGCTTCGCGTATGGCGAACCAGCTCCAGTACGTAGTTCATGATCTCTTCGGAGGCGTGTACTTCATCGACGAGGTCCGACAACGCGGCGACTTCCCCGGCGTCCAATACCTCCCGGGGCTGTGGCGGAGTGCGCCGGTGAGTCTTCAATACCTCCAGCTCCTCGTCTTTGGTCGGGTAGTCGATGACCAATTTGAGTAGAAATCGGTCGAGCTGGGCCTCCGGCAGCGGATAGACGCCCTGTTGCTCGACCGGATTCTGGGTGGCCAACACGATAAACGGCGCCGGAAGACGGTGGGTCGTCCCCTCGATGGTGACCTGGCGTTCCTGCATCGCCTCCAGCAGTGCGGACTGGGTCTTTGCCGGCGCTCGATTGATCTCGTCGCCGAGCAGGACATTGGAGAAGACCGGTCCCTTGCGCAGATTGAACTCATTGTTTTGAAGGTCCGGTATATAGGTACCGGTGATATCGGCCGGCAATAAATCCGGGGTAAACTGGATGCGGCGAAAGTCGGCCCCCAGCGTATTGGCAAATGCGCGGCACAGCGTCGTCTTGGCCACCCCCGGGACGCCCTCCAGTAAGATATGGCCACCGGCCAAAAGCGCCACCAGTAGACTGTCGATGGTGGCATCACTGCCGATAAAGACCTGTCCGACCTGCCGGCGGATGGCATCACAGCGGGCGGCAATCTCGTCGAGCCGCTCCGGATCGATGCCGCCGCCTTCAGCGCCGGGTCCGGCGGTCTCGGTCGTAGATTCTGCGGGTGCGTCGCTCATAGTCATCCTGCAGTCCCATCCAATCAAGTACCTCGACGACCCGGTCGTGCAATTGCTCGAGATCGCGAGCGCTGTAGTAGTCGTCGCTCTCCAAAAATACGCGATGCCGGTCCGGTACGGCGTCGAGCTCCCGGAGCAATTGTTCGAGTCGGAGCCGACGGCGTCGCCGCACCTTGGGTGCCTCATTACTCAAATACCGCTCTTCGAAGCGCTTTGCCAGCACACCGGAACTTGGACGCCCCGATGTGGGCCCGGATTCCAGCTCGAAAGCCCCGTAGAATACCTCCTCGAACGACTCCTTTAAGATCGCCATGGGCAGCGCGTGATTGATCCGTCCCTCGGGCTCCACAAAGCGGCGGACATTCCAGTCGAATTCGGTCAGCGGCCCCGATAATTTGCGGCGTCGCCGCCCGATGTAGCTCGACAGTCGTCGGGCCCGGCGCCACGGAAAAACCGTCGCCAGATAGACCGCAGTGCCGAGGACGACGAAAATGGCGGCGAAATACAGAAATCGCGTCTCCGGCAGCTCCCGAAAGGCCTCGCGAAGCTCCTCGTTGAAGTCGGCGATCTGCTCTGCGATCCCATCGGGGTCGTCGCCGTCGCCGGTGCGGTACGCCCCCGAAAATTCGGCATCTTCGACCAGCAACCAGATCCGACAATCCTCGCGGTCATCACCACAGAGATGATGCGCGATATTAAACGCCAGCCGACGATTGTCGGCGGCCCCCATCATGGCGTTGATAAAGACCCCCGGATCGGCGACGACCACTGCCCGCCCGTCACCGAGTTCCATGTCGTAGACAAGGCCTCCGCCGTCGTCGTAGCCGATGACCGGTCCGCCGACATTGTCGAGTACCGCCGGGTAATTGGCCACCACTTCGTCGACGCCCTCGATGATCGGGTGGCCGCCACCGACATCGAAGCGCGGCCATCCGAGGTGGTCGTCGACAAAGTCTTGGTGCGGCAGATCGACGGGCTCCGGTTCACTTCGCTCGATACTCAACCGCTCCAGAAACGAGCCAGAGGCGCCGAAGTCGTCGGCGACCATCACCCGCCCGCCGTCGACGACAAAGGACGCCAGTGACTCGACGTCCAACTCCTCATCGGGATAAATAATGACGATGGCGTCATCGGAACGGACATCGGCCCACTGCAGGCGCTCCACT
>CAYUPT010000305.1:0-5352 GCA_964446725.1 uncultured Bradymonadales bacterium
TCGTTTCGCACCTTCTTGCTGGAGACCCGCGATGGAGAGGTCGCCGATAGCACTCGCCGCGAGATGCTCCGCCAGATCGACGAACTCGGCGGGTAATGGACGGGGCGATGACGTTGGCAAAGGCCTGAGCGCCGGACTATCGCAATCACTGAACGTTTGACTGAACCGACGGGATAATCTCGTTTCATGGAGAAAATCCTCCTTATATCTTCTTCGACGTCGCTCGAAGACCGCTTCGGCGATCTGTTGGATTCGCCGCGTTATGTCGCCCGGGTGTCGTCGTGGACCGAGGCGCATCGACTCCTTTCGCGCTCCAGTCCGTCGGCGGTGGTCGTCGATGCCCAACTCATCGATCCATCGGCGGTCAATGAACTGGTGCGTCTGGAAGATGTGCTGACCAAAGACGACAAGGCGGCCTATTTTCTGGCCGACGAAATCAACGACCAACTCGGGCAATGGGCGCAGATGTTCGCCGCCGTCAAAGAGGTGGTTCAGACGCCGACATCGCCCGACGAGTGGAAGGCCTTTGGCGATGTGCTGGGTGGCCATCTGGATGTCGACAGCGACTCCGGAGACGACGCGACGGGGCCGTCGTCGGATGGCGACGACCGTGGCGAAGCGGTCGAAGTATTGGTGCGACTTCCGGAGATCAACAGTGGGACGCTCGGTAATTTGACGCTGAGTCGGTTACTGTACAGCCTTCGGATGCGCCAGCGGACCGGCGTGTTGGCGCTGAGTTCTGAGAAGATCAACCGCAGCTTTGCATTTCAGTCCGGGCGCTTCGTTCAGTCTCCGAATCACGACAGTGCGCAGGCGCTGGTCAGTGCCTGGGCGTGGGAGGGCGGAGAATTCGAATTTCGCGCCAAAAAGAGCGTCTCCGGTTCTCCGGTGTCGACCTACCGGGTGATTGTCAGGGGGTTGACGGTCCACCGCACCCAGCGCCAATTGATGAACGGGCTGATGTCGCGGATGGCGGCCTATCCCGTGGTCACGGATCTATGGGAGAAGCGCCGAGAGCACATCGACTGGGAGATTCTGGGCCGACTGCTCGCTGAGTGCGATGGCGGTTCCGATCTGGAGAGCGTACTCAGTCATTTTTCGAGCGATATCAACGATGCCTTTCGCGCTGTGGCGCTGGCGCGCGATACCGACCTGGTCGTATTTCGCGGTGAGCCCACGGAGGGCCGGGTAGATGTTCAGTACGACCACGAGGCCGGCGCTGCGACCTCGGAGCCGTCGGAAGTGACGACCAAGAGCGAACGCGCGACCGCCGACAGCGAGCGCGAGGAACTCGAAGAAGAGCTGCGCGTCTTTTTGCAGTCCATGGATGCCATGTCGAATCACGAGATATTCGGCGTCTGGGAGGGCTGTGGCCGGGAGCTGGTCAAGGAGACCTATTATCGGATGGTCAAGGAGCATCACCCCGATGTGTATGGGGGCAATGTGTCGGCCGATATCCGCCAGATGGCACAGCAGATCTTTATCAATATTCGAAATGCCTACTCGGAATTGCTCAAGGTCGAAGACGAACAAACCGTGGAGCCACCGGATTCATTTGACGCCGGGCAATCGCCGCGGCGGCGACGTCAGCAACACTCGACGCTCCATCCGGGGCAGGCCGGCAGTGGCGATGATAGAGCCGACGAAGATTCGTCATCATCCCAGAAGCCCGGTCGCAAGCGGCGCAATACCGCGCCGATCGGGCTGGGGCGCGAGCCCAGTTCGACCCATCCGGACCTCGAAACGCGGAAGCAACGCAGACAAAAGCAGCGCGATGCATCTCGCAATCGGCCCCGGCGCAGTACTTCGTCGGTGCCCGACAACGACGAACGGCGCAGCTCATCGAAATCCGGCAGCAAATCGCAGCGCTCTTCGAAACCAAAGCGGCGCAAGCGCTCGACATCGTCGAGTGGTCGAAGCGGGCGACGCAGCAACTCGTCGACTTCGTCGAAGTCGGGCGACAAACTGGGCGATGCGGCCTCCGATCCGCAGTGGCGCAAAGAGCAATTGGAGAGGCTCGAGCGCAGCTCATCTCGGACGCGTCGCACCACGTCCACATCGGGCGGCTCCGAAGGCTCGATTCCATCGCCGAAAGAATCGCCGTCGAAGGACCCCGAAAAGCGGGCGCAGACGCAGTTCAACAAGGGCTATAAACACTACAAAAATGAGCGTCACTCCAGGGCATTGCCGTTCTTTGAGAAGGCCCACGACCTCGACTCGGGCCACGGCTTGTATATGACCTTTCTGGCCAATTGTTTGTTTCAGGTCAAACCCGACGAGATCGATCGCGCGATCGAGTTGCTGCGAGAGGCCATTGATACCGAAAATCGACAGGCGCTGCCGGATGCGCACCTGTTTCTGGGAAATATGCTCAAGATCAAGGGACGCGAAAAGCGGGCCTACAAGCACTTTAAGCGGGCTCTCAAGCTCAATCCCGGCTCCCGGGATGCGGAACGAGAAATCCGGCTGTACGAGCGTCGAAATAAGAGCGATGACGACGATTCCGGCGGGTTTTTCAAAAAGTTATTTAAAAAGTAGGGCATCCCACCGTACCATGGGTTTGTTTGGAAGGACCGGGGGCGGTAACGACGAATGCGAAGCGGATACGGAATTTACGGACTTTTTCGGGAATAGAGACTCATGGGAAAAATTATCGGAGTCGATCTCGGGACCACCAATTCCTGCGTCGCCGTCATTGACGGTGGGGAACCACTGGTGCTCCCCAATAGCGAGGGGTCGAGGACGACGCCATCGATGGTGGGGTTTACCGAGGAGGGCGAGCGCTTTGTGGGCCAACAGGCCAAGCGCCAGGCGATCATCAACCCGGAGTTGACGATCTACGACATCAAGCGGTTGATCGGTCACAAATACAATTCCGATCAGGTCCAGAAGTACGCCGAGATTCTGCCCTACAAGATCGTCGAAAATACCAATGGCGACGCCTGGGTCCAGGTCGACGGCCAGCGCTACAGTCCCCAGGAGATCTCATCGCTGATTTTGCGCAAAATGAAACAGACGGCCGAGGATTACTTCGGCGAAGAGATCACAGAAGCGGTGATCACCGTTCCCGCCTACTTCAATGATGCTCAGCGAAGCGCGACGAAGGACGCGGGCAAAATCGCCGGTCTGACCGTGCGTCGGATCATCAACGAGCCGACGGGGGCCGCACTGGCGTATGGATACGAAGAGACCGACAATGCCAACCTGGTCGTATTTGACCTGGGCGGAGGGACATTCGACGTCTCGATCGTACAGCTCCGAGGCGGTGTGTTCGAAGTGGTGGCCACCGCCGGAGATAATCACCTGGGAGGTGAGGACTTCGACCGGGCGGTACTCGACTTTCTGATGGACCGATTCGAAGCCGATACCGGCATCGATGTCAGCGACGACAATATGGCGCTTCAACGCCTCAAGGAAGCCGCCGAAAACGCCAAATGCGAGTTGTCGTCGACGAGTGAGACCAATATTAATCTGCCCTTCTTGGCCGTCGATGACAGCGGACCGCGCCACCTTTCGCTCGATCTGTCGCGCTCCCAACTCAACGATCTGGTCTACGATCTGGTGGACCGACTGGCGGATCCCTGTGAGCTGGCACTCGAGGAAGCGGGCCTGTCGAAGTCCGATCTCGACGACGTTCTGCTCGTCGGCGGCATGACGCGAATGCCACTGGTTCAGGAGCGGGTCGAAGAGATCTTTGAGCGCAAACCGCACAAAGGGGTCAATCCCGACGAGGTCGTCGCCAAAGGAGCGGCGATTCAGTCCGGCATTCTGGGCGGTGAAGTCAAAGAGGTCATCCTGCTCGATATCACGCCGTTTAGCCTCGGTATTCGCGTCAGCGGTGACCGCTTCAGTCCCATCATCTCCAAAAATACGCCGGTGCCCACGGTCGAAACGAAGGTCTTTACGACCACCGAGGACAATCAGGATGTGGTGACGGTGACGGTGTTGCAGGGCGAAGATGAAGTGGCCAGCAACAACAAATTGCTCGGAATGTTTAATCTGACGGGCATTGATCCGGCACCGGCCGGCAAGCCTCGTATCGAAGTCAGTTTCGAGATCGATACCGACGGCATTGTCGACGTTTCCGCCAAAGACCTCAGCACCGATGCCTCCCAATCGATTACCGTCGAGGGTCACTCCGGATTGTCCGACGAAGAGCTCCAGCGCGCAATGCAACGCAGCGAGGATGCTCAAGAGTCGTCGGCGGCGGTGGTCGAATCCGAATAAGCATCGGAATCTCCCGTTAAGAGCCGGTAGTCGATACGGCGAATTTCGCAGTCGTCGGGAGCGATGCGATTTTGATTTGCGAGGGGGGATGATCTATCCTCGCGATGAGCGATCTAGATAATACCTGGTATCCTGCGTATGGAATGAAGATGGCAACACTTCGAGCTGCCTGTCGACGTACCGGTTTGCGGTTGGTCTGGTCCAGTGCAATAGCATTGAGTGCCATGCTGGTTGTCGCCGGATGTAGTCCCGAGAGTTCGGTGTCGGAAGTCAGTTGCGACAGCGACGAAGAGTGCCCGACCGGTGCCGAGTGCGATGGGGGCTATTGTGTGGTGTTTGATAATCAGGACGCCGTATTATCGGTGGACGTCACGGGGCTTCCGGACGGGGTTGGCGCCAATATCACCATCGATGGCCCGCAGGACTTCCAGACCTCGTTGTCGGGACCAGAAACGCTCGAGGAGTTGTGGGGTGGGACGTATTCGATCAGTGTAGAAAATGTGGCCGATAACGGTGAGATTTACGCCGCGGAGTCCGAACAGAATCTCGACATCGACCCCGGGGCTTCGGCGGAGGCGACCGTCGATTACGATGTGCTCTCGGGAAGCGTCGAGGTGTCGACCCAGGGGCTTCCGGAGGGGGCGGCACCGGCCATCGAGCTGACGGATGGTGGCGGCGATGTCATCGATACGATCGACGGCGCCGGTGTATTCGAAGATGTGGAGCCCGGCGACTACAGTGTCGTCGGCGGCGAATACACGGAGGGCGGCGCGAACTATGTGGCGTCTTCGAAGTCGGTTTCCGTCGAAAGTGAACAGAGCGCCCAGGTCGAACTCGACTATCTTCGCGACCCCGGGTCAGTGGAGGTCGATGTCCAGGGCCTTCCGGAGGGGGCGGATTTTGAGATGGAACTCGTCGACGCCGATGGCAATGTTACAGAGGTTGCCCAAGACGGCGTCATCGAGGCCGTGGAGCCGGGTACCTACGCATTGGAGGTCGGCGATGTCGACATCGGACTGGCGACGTTCGAGGCGGAGAATATCGAGGATGTGGTCGTCGAGAGTAACGAGACGACGGAGTTGACGGTCAGCTACCAGGCGATCCCCGGTGTCGTCGACGTCGACG
>CAYUPT010000306.1:0-5349 GCA_964446725.1 uncultured Bradymonadales bacterium
ACGTGTGGCAACCAACCTCCATGCCAACGATTGCGAGTCCGGCGGTCTTGACCCCCGGCTCGCAATACGGGGAGTGAAACGACCCGTACTTCCGCGAACTGCCTGCTCCGCGACTCAGCGGTTCTCCGCGTGCTCTTCCGCGACTCCGCGCTTCAACGACTCAGCGCTTCCGCGCTTCCGCGCTTCCGTGCTTCCGTGCTTCCGTGCTTCCGCGCTTCCGTGCCTTCGCGCTTCCGCGTACTCTATTCGCGCCGGACGTATACGATGCCCTCGTCGCCGTCGACGGTGATCCAGTCACCTGTTTCGATGACCTCCGTGGCGTGTTTGGCGTTGACCACCGTCGGGATATCGTACTCCCGGGCCACAATACAGGAGTGGCTCAGTGGTCCGCCGAGGCTCATGACGACGCCGGCGGCCGTCAAAAATAGTGGTGTCCAACCCACGTCGGGGTAGGGGGCGACCAGAATTTCACCGGGCTGGATCGTCGTCTCCGAATCCCGGGGATCTAAAATTACCCGCGCCCTTCCGCTGACCCGCCCCGAGCTTCCGGGCAGTCCGCTGAGTTCGAAATCGGCGCCATCTTCCTCGGACTGACCCTCGGTGAGTCGGTGTGGCGCCTGTTGACCGGCGATCATCTCCGTGCCCCGGAGCAAAAATGTATCCGGCGGATCGGGCTCTGCGTCGAAGTGGTGGTGCAGCGCCTTGCGCGTCAACACCCGGATCGCAAAGTCGTCGGCCACCTCCGGATCGTCGAGCCAGGACTCGATTTCGCTGCGAGTCAGATAAAACACGTCGTCTTGCTGTCGAAGGGTGCCCGACTGACACAGTCGGCGCCCGCACTCCAGAAAGAAATGCCGGTAGATATCGAGCGAATCGACGACCCGGTCGCGCATGTATTCGCGCCGCCGGGCATTGGAACGCGTAAAGGCCAGAATGCAGCGAAAAAGCAGATCCAGACCGCCGGGAAGCATCCGATCCAGCGTCTTCTGGGCGGCCTGATGCTTTTGCTTTCGATCCCGTTCGACCTCGGTGGTCGTCGGGATGTCCGGGGCCTCCACAAAGGATCGGACGACCTCGAATAAAAAGCTCATATCCTCGCGCCACCGCGGCGTCGCCAGCTCCGCTTCTCGCGGAGCGCGGTGGCCGTGCAGGTCTCGAAATCGATCGAGGGCCTCCAGAAAATCGGCCACATCGTCGTGCTCGCCCTCTCTTGTCAGCGCTTCCAGAATATCATCGGGGTCGTTCTCGGTAATGATGCGCCGCAGACGCAGCGAACGCCGCACCTTGCGGCCCAGCTCCAGAAGGTACAGTCCCGGCTGTGCACTCTTGACGTCCAGGCCGCTGACCAGCTCCTGTTCGCGGCCCACGGCGTCTTCGCCGCCGATAAAGCGCAGCAATTCGGCGGTCACCACGTAGCTCATCAAGAAATTGGAGCTCGTCGACAACATGACCATGCCCGTGCGGTCAAAGAGCTGGTCGAGTTCCTCGAGCTCGCCCGCAAGTTCGCTTCGCGCGTAGCTGTGGTGGTCGCGGTCGAAAAACTCCTCGACTTTGCCCGTAAAATACTCGCCCCACAGCGGGGCAATGATGGGCATCGACAACTGCGCCGCCAAAATCTTGGGAATTGTCAGCGGCAGGCGCTTCAAAAACTCTCGATTCGAGCGCTGCTCGTAGATGTCGCGCACCATCTCCACACCGCCACCGCCGGCCATCGAAAATAGCCTCTCCGGCTTAAATAGCGGCTGAGCACTGGCGATGCTCATAAATTGCGTCAAATTCAGATAGATCCGGCCCTCAAACGAGGCCACCAATTCGGCGTCGTCGGGCACCGTCAGCCCCAGGGTTCCGAAGGCCTGCTCGAAACCGCGCTGACTGAAGTCGCGAATAATACTCCAGGTCATCGGCGTCGCCACCCCGGGAAGGGCCTCGCCGACATTGGCGTTGGTCCACACCGACTCGTCGGGCTTTTCGGAAGCTTCCGACGTCACCGGACGGGCCTGCAGCAAGTACAGCCTCGGCTGGTGGGGCTGGTCGATGGGAAAGGCGTAGGCCCACTCGATGTCGCGGGCCCCGCCCAGCGCCGTCTCCACCCCGCGGGCGACCTCCGCCAACTCCTCGAGGCGATGGCCGCCCAAAAGTCCGCCCTCGTCGCCATTGTCGGCGACGTGGCGTCGCACGTAACCGGAGCGCTTGTCGAGGTAGTGGGTCTCGCCGCGCTTTCCGGAGACCACCGCCTCGCCCAGCCCGCGCGCCGATGTGACCACGGCCTCCGAGTCATCGCCGGTCATCGGATTGACCGTAAACAACACGCCGGCCACCACCGGATCGAGCATCTCCTGGACCAGCACCGCCGCCGGCGACGGCGTGACCTGCACTCCGCCCCGCGCCAGATACAACAGCCGCTCCATCGAAAAATGACTGGCCCACACCCGCTTGATGGCGTCGATGACCTCATCGGCGCTGTCGACGTCGAGCACCGAAAGGGCCTGACCGGCGTAACTTCGCGTCTCCGTATCCTCGGCAACCGCCGAGGAGCGCACCGCCCAGCTGGCGGCGTCGATATACTCGAGCTGAGCCGCGATTTCGTCGACGAGCACCTCCGGAAGCGGCGTGTCGATCATCGCCTCCCGCAGCTCTTCGAGCGTCTCGACCTCGTCGCACAGCGATCCCACGTAGGCCTCAAAGGCCTCGGTGGTCACACAAAAACTGCGCGGCACATTAAACCCGGCGTCGATCAGCGCTCCCAGCCCCGCCGCCTTGCCGCCGACGAGCGAGCGGCGCACCGCTCCCTCCAGGCGAACGGTCCACTGCGGGGCCCCGCCACTCCGGGTGTTGCGGTGGCGCACGATCGGTCGGCGTTTATCGGACCTGGTCATGGACCCACTCGGCATAGGCATCGAGGACATCGGCGCTGTCGAGACCGATAATTTCCGGCACATCATAGGAGTGATACTCGGCGAGCTTCTGCTCCATCTCACCGTAGCGTTCGGCCGTGGTCTTGATGAGCAGCGTCGTCTCCGAGTCGCGGCATACTTCGCCGTCCCACCGATAGACACTGGTGATGCCATCCAGGATATTGACGCAGGCCGCCAGGTTCTCCTCGACGAGCCGCCCGGCGAGCGACTGAGCTTCGTCTTCCGAACAATTGCACAGAGCCAGACGTAAGTTCATGGGGTCCGTCGGTGTTGAGTAGCGTGGATCGAGTCGTCGTTCTCATCGATTGATTGGCTATCCATCGAGCCCATCGGTGGTTCCCGCCATGTAGTGCTTGACGAGATGGTCCACCAGCTCTTCGGGCTCCGCATCGGCGAGGGTGTCGTGGACGATGTACTCCACGATGATGCGCTCCACCATGCCCACCGTCATCGCCGCCAGGGCCCGGAAATTCATCTCCGGAATCAATCCCCGCCGATGCAATATGCCGTTGACGTCGGTCAGCATCGCGATCAGCGTCTCGTAGGCGTGGCGTATCAACTCCGTGGTCTCCGGGGCCACCGCCTGGCTTTCGCGAAAGAATATGGCCGTCATCTCCCGGTTTTCCAGCAATACTTCCGTCAGATTCAATCCGACGCGCGTCAACTCCTCGGCGAGCGCCTCGCGCGAATCCAGGGCCTTCGGGTCCCAGTCGGCCACCGTCGATACCACCAATTCCAGAAAGTCGCTGACCAACTCACTAAAGAGCTGCTGTTTGCCCTCGAAGTACAGATAAAACGTCCCCTGGGCGACGCCGACGCGCTCCACGATCTGCGAGACCTTCGCCGCGTGGTAACCGTGCTCATAGAAGATGGCGATCGCCGCCTTCTTGAGGTCCTGTTCGCGCTGGTCGCGCTTGGAGTCTTTCGATGCTTCGTTGTCAGTCATACGCAATTCCAGGTGGGTATGGAACGAAACGGCAACGCAACGGATGCGCCCGCCGTCATTCGCCGTAGATCTGACCTCCGATGCGCTCCAGCGATCCGTCGTGATCGGCGGGGTCTAACGCCAGCAGATGCGTCATCAGCGAGTACAGATCGACGATGTGCAATGTGTCGGTCTCCGTACTCTCCGGAAGGTCCGGCCCGTGGCCCACGAAAAATCCGTGCATATCGCGGTGCTCCGGGTCGAAGCCGTGGCCTCCCGACGGTTTGCCGCGATCGTCGTAGTAGGACCGACTCGTCAGCGTATAGGGCATATCGGCGACGACGATAATCTCGGGCACCCGCTCGTGGCCGCCGAGCCGGTATCGCTCCGGGATCTCCTCCTTGCGATAGACCTCGTAGTATTCGGCCTGCGGCGCCGACGCCAACTCCTCGTAGATCTCATCGGCCTTGCCGTCGTCGGGCTCGATCATGGCCACCGGCGTCCAGTCGATGACGTGCACATCTCGAAGATCGATGATGTCGTCCAAAAAGACCATCTTATCTTCGTCGAGATTCGTCATGCCGTGATCGGAGACGAAGAGAATATTGATATCGTCCGGCCACAGCCCCTCGTCATCGAGGCCATTGATCAGTCGCGAGATCTGCTCGTCGACTCGGCCCAGTGTATTGGACAGACTCTGGGAATCCGTCCCGTGTTCGTGGCCCACACCGTCGGGACTGGCGAAATACAGCGTCGCAAAGTCCGCCGGGTCGTCATCGCTTAGCCACTCGATGACCTGGTCGGTCCGGTCGTTGTGCGAAATCCCGGAATCGTAGGCCACATACTCACTGGGTCGAATCGAGCCGAAGGGGGCCTCGGAGCCGACCCAGAAGAAGGTCTTGGCCACCAGGCCCTGCTCTTCGGCGGTCACCCAGATCGGTTCGCCTTCAAACCACTCCGGATCGGCGTGGGCCTCGTTGTTGCTTATCGAAAACCGCTCTCCGCGCTCTTCGTCGTACATATTATTGGCCACCAGCCCGTGGTTTTCGGGGTATAATCCGGTGGCGATGCTGTACATATTCGGGAAGGTATGACTCGGGAATACCGGCTTGAGCGACTCCGCGACCACGCCCTGTTCGGCAATGTAATTGAGATTGGGAAGCGACGACTCGTAGGTGTCGAGATACGACCACTTCAGCCCGTCGATTCCGACCAGCAAAAGAGGCTTTCGCTCCTCTTCTGTAACCGGCTCCTCCGGCTCCCAGCCCCGATCATTGTCGTCGACCTCTTCGGATTCTTCGACATTGTCGGTCTGTTCCGGTTCGTCATCGCTCTGACAGGCGCCGAATACCAGCGCTGCACTCAACAGCGCCACAAGTAGGTGTTGGAGTCTCATATATGCCACCAGATTCGTCATTGAAATTGCGTCCCGAATCCCGGCATCCGTCGAAGACGTCGGCGTCGGGACTGCGCATCTTCCCGAATCTTCGCCGAAGGTGCAACCGCGGC
>CAYUPT010000307.1:0-5345 GCA_964446725.1 uncultured Bradymonadales bacterium
AGAATATCGTCGACGCCGACACCCCGGAGATGCGCCGGCTGCGCCAGTATCTTCAGATCATTTTTCAGGATCCACAGTCGAGCCTGAACCCGCGGATGACCGTCGAGGATATCGTCGGCGAGGCGATCATGTTTCACGGCCTCGCCGACTCCGAACAGGAAGTTCGGACCCGCGTCCAAGAGCTACTCGAGCGGGTCGGTCTTCAGCCATCGTACGTCACGCGCTATCCCCATGAATTCTCCGGAGGACAGCGCCAGCGCATCGGGATTGCCCGCGCTTTGGCTCTGAATCCGGACTTTATCGTCTGTGACGAGGCCGTCAGTGCCCTGGACGTGTCGGTCCAGGCGCAGGTCATCAACCTGCTGCTCGATCTGCAAAAAGAATTTAATCTGAGCTATCTCTTTATCGCTCACGATCTGTCGATTGTGCGCCACATCTCCGATCGCATCGCCGTGATGTACCTCGGCCAGATCATGGAGTTGGCTGACACGGACTCGCTATTCGACAACGCGCTCCATCCCTACACCCAATCGCTGTTGTCGGCGATCCCGCAGCCCGATCCGAAGCGAAAAATCGACCGCGTCATTCTGGAGGGGGATGTCCCCTCTCCGATGGATCCGCCGTCGGGATGTCGATTCCATACCCGGTGCCCGGCCCGCTACGGACCGTGTGACAGTGTGGAACCGGAAACCATCGAGGTCGCCCCGGGTCACAGCGTCGCCTGTCACCTCTACGATCCGGACCACGCGCCCAGCGATCCATCGGTCTGGGAACGGCTTCCCCGTCTTCCCAAAAAGGATGCTGAGGCCACGCTTCCACCGGATGTGGTCGATGTCATCGACGAGTTGACCACTGAGCCCGAAATCAAAAGCGCCTCCGCCGACGATAAATCGGCGAATACCGGGCCGTCACAAGAAGAGCAAAGCGAAGACGGCGAAGACGACGTCGAAGGCGAAAAGTCGGTCTCGACGTGATGGAATGCCCCCGTCGAGCGCCGTTGTGGGGCCTGTCGACAAACCGATCAACGTGCGCGATTTGCCCGGCTATCATCGACGGACGACGGCGTCGAAACTCCGTGATTTCGATGCGGTAGAATCTTGACACTCCCCCCGTGCTCTGCGACCATCCGACGGACGCACTGCAGTCTTGATAACGGTCGGTGTACGGCGCATTTACAGTCGGTGTCACTTCAGTGGTTTCGACTCCCGGCGACGGGGCCGATAACGCGACGACCCGCTGTCTGCTATCGGGCGGTTGTGCGGGACTGGCCTGACATCCATTTGGGTAGCATGAACGCAGCTGGAAATGACCCCCATCCTGGCATTCGAGTTCAACAAGGAGGACCTGCCTCATTATGTTCAGCGTAACGATCAGCGAAAAAGGCGGGCAGCAATCCCAATACGACTTTACCAAACCCGAGATCACCATCGGGCGCATGAAGGGGAATGACATCGTCTTGCCCAAAGGCAATGTCTCCAAGCAGCACACGCGGATATTTCTTCGAGACGGCGAATTTTTTATCGTCGATCTCAAGAGTACCAACGGCACGTACGTCAACGGCCGGAAAATCACGAGCGAACAGAAGATCACCGAGTCCGACAAAATCTACATCGGTGACTTCATTCTCCAGCTCGAGCACCAACAGGCGCAGCAATCCGATGCCGGTCCCCCGGCTCCCCCCAAGCCCGGTGGTCACCCCTCATCGGATCCGTCGAGCGGCGGCGGAGGCTCGTCGGCCGGTAATAACAGTGGGAAAAAACGGAATTTTCCGACCGTGATGGAGGGAGCACGAGACCGCAGTGACGCCAATGCCAGCCAACCGGGTCTAAATCAGCCATCGAATCCCGGCAGTTCGGGCGGCCACCAGGAGCCGCGCCGCCAATCTCAGCCCGGGTCGTCGGGGCGTTCGGCATCGGCTGCCGGTTCGCCGGGCCGTGCCCCGACCGGCGGTGGAGCGTCGAGCAGCGACCGCTCGGCGACGCCGGTCCCCGGTGATGGCGAGGAACTTCGAAAAACCTACGGTGACTCCTCGGCCGGTGCGAATTTGGGACAGGATATCGAGCCGATTGAGGACGAAATCGAACCGATCGACGACGGGCAGGCGGAGTCGACACCGCCACCGCCGTCGACTCCCTCGCCGCCCTCGGGCTCCGGGCCGTCCCCGACACCACAGCGATCGTCGTCCGGGGTGGAACCGACGCCATCGCGGACGCCCTCCAAGCCCTCGGGTACGCCGACGGGCGCCGGCGGCGATTCAGCTCCCATTTCAGCGGGTGTCGATCGTTCTGCGGCACCCGGAGCCGTCGCTTCCGACCACGACCTGGAAGACGATTTCGACGCCTCCTTTCACGACGCTCAGCGCCGCGCCGTGGCCCGGTTCTTTGAATCCGTGCCGGCCGATGCGCTTCCGCTCGGCTATCCGCTGACCGATGACTCGGTGGAGAGCGAACTACGCGGTGCCGTCAGCGACGCCGTGGAATCGATCGATACCGGCGTCGATAACGGCCAACTTATCGAGGCCCTGGTCAACGAGGCCGTGGCGCTCGGACCCATCGAGGAGTACCTCGATGACGACTCGATCCAGGCGATTTACGTCAATGCCTTTGATCGCATTGTCGTGCGACGCGACGGTGAACTCCGAATTGCAGAGCGGGCCTTCAGCGATCCGGAAATGCTCGAGTTGGCCGCCCGGCGGCTCCTCGGCCCACAGGAGGCCCCTCCGGTGTCGGACGAAGTCCGGTTTAGTGACGGGACACGGGTCCATATTTTGATGCCGCCGGTCGCCGTTGACGGACCGGCGCTGACGATTCAAAAACCCAATCGCTATTTTCCCGAACTCGATGAGTTGGCCGACCAGGGAGCGATGTCTCCAGAGATGGCCGAATTTTTGCGCCGTGCCGTCGAGGCCGGTCGCTCCATGGCCATTGCCGGGCCCACCAGTTCCGGCAAGTCGACGCTGCTGTCGGCGCTGACTCGGTCGGTGCCCCGTTCGTCGCGCGTCGTGGCCCTCGAACAGCACAGCAACCTGCCGCTCGACGAGCCCAATTTTATTCGCCTGGAGGCCAGCCCGGCCTCGGGCTTCGAGATGCGCTTTCTGCTGCGCAATGCGGTGGCCATGCATCCGGATCGAATTGTTCTCGACGAGTGTCGCGGCGCCGAGGCCTACGAATGGGTGACGGCGGCGACCAGTGGGACCGACGGAAGTATGATGGCCCTCCACGGCACCAGCGCTGTCGACGCCCTGGGCCGTCTGGAGAGTATGTGCCTGTTGGCCGGCGATGACCTGTCGCCGCGCGGGCTCCGAGAGCAAATTGCTCACTCTGTAGACCTCGTCGTAGTGCTCAACGGACGCTCCGACGGCGGCTTTCGAGTCCAGCAAATCGCCGAGGTTCAGGGCGTGGACCTCGATTCCTTTCGGCTCAATGACATCTTTTATTACCGCGTCGAGGGGACGGCCGGAGACTTTCACCCCACCGGTTATATCCCGATGTTCTACGAAGAACTGCGTCATGCCGGACTCGACATCGACCTCGGAATCTTTCGCGACTGACGGAGTCTGTGTCGAGGTTTCGTCCCTCGGCTTCTCTTTGACGCCTTCGGTTTGCCGCCTACTTCCCCAGCGTGGTTGTCGCCATGTTCACACTGACTATCAAAGACCAGAACGGGCAGATCGCGGACTCCTTTTCGTTCGACCACGGCTCGTATGTGGTCGGTCGTCTCGATAAATGCGACGTCGTACTGCCCTCCAGTAGCGTCAGTCGTGAACACGCCCGGATCTTTATCGAAGACGACCGCTGCTACGTGGAGGACCTCAACAGTGCCAACGGGGTCATCGTCGACGGTCAGCGCGTTGTCAAAAAGCGCGACCTCGGCACCGCCAGTCAGATGCGGGTCGGCGAATACTACCTGTATCTGGAGTATGAACGCCCACGGGACTCCAAACAGGATGTAATGAGCACCCTGTTTATCGATTCCGGGAGCGAACATCACAAATTGGTCCGGGTCAATGACTCGTTTGCCGGCGAGGAATTCATACTTTCGGAGCAGGAAAATACCATCGGGCGAACCGATGATAATTTCATCCTGCTCTCCGATTCGTCGATCAGCCGCAAACACGCCGTCATTCACCGCCGCGGTGAGGCCTATTTTATCGAGGATCAGGGAAGTTCGAACGGAACCCGCCTCAACGGTCAAGACGTCGATGGTCGCCAGGAATTATCGACCCAGGATATCGTCGAATTCGGCAATGTGGAGTTTGTATTTGCCGAGGGAGACGCCTCGGTCAACCCCGAACAACAATCGCCTGCAGGCTCCGACAAGGGTTTGTCGAATTACGCCAGTATCGCCGTGTTTCTGGTCCTGGGACTGGCCATCGGTGGCGCTGTGGTCTTCGGTTTCGTGTTGTTTTTGCAGGAACCCGATGATGGCGAAGATCCGCTGGAGGCGGAAGTCCAGGAGTTACTCTCCAGTAGCGAGAGTCAACTCCAGGCCGGCAATCTCGATTCAGCCCACAGCTCCGTCCAGAACGCCCTGGATATGATGCCCGGACACGACGAAGCGGAGCGGATGCAAGAGCGCGTCGAACGGGAACGTCAGGGGGCCGAACAACTTCAAGAAGGTCGACGTCTCAGCGAGGAGGGGCGCCACAGCGAGGCCCGCGACCTTCTGCTCGATATCCCCGAAGACACCCGGGCATACCGCCGGGCCCAGCAGACGCTGCAATACGTCAACGGCACGCTGACTCACAATCTTCAGAGTGAGGCCCGGCGACTTCTGCGCAGCGACGACGAGGACGCTCTGCGCCGTGCTCACGAAAAGGTGGCGGAGGCCCAGACCATCGCGCCTGACGACGACAATATCGCCCGGCTCGCCGAGCAGATCGAAGAAGAATTGGCGGAAGCCGACATCGATCTGGAGTGAGCCTCTCCGCTGGCTAATGCCAGTAAGTTAACGGTATGTTTCCATGTCTGTGTCTCTAACCATGACTGTACGTTTTTTGGTTTCCCAAGTGTCGCAGCCACGCCATTCACCCCGGCGTGCCTTGGGCCGCCGGTGAATCAGCCTTGTCAGTTAGCCGCCAACGCCCATCGAGACCTCAAAGGCCCCGGGCGCGCCTTGGGCCGCCGGTGAATCAGCCTTTTCGCTACGAGGCTTGCTCACCACCGACTCAAGGTCGATGGGGTCGAGTACGTTGCTAAACGGACCATCTAGCTGACAAGGCTTGCTCACCATCGATACAAGAACGATGGGGTCGGAACCTCTTCTGAGAGGCTTAAACGAAACGAAAATTAACTGAAACGCGGCACCGGCGAGATGATGGCGAGCAGATTTCGAGTCGATCCGAC
>CAYUPT010000308.1:0-2060 GCA_964446725.1 uncultured Bradymonadales bacterium
TCATCGTAGCCGTTGAGCGTGATGATGATCATGAAGATCAACGGATTTCCAACCAGAACGAATAGCGCCAGAGCAATCGAAGGCCAGATATTGTCGAGGGCCGCCTGAAGCTCCATCTGAAGGCCCAGACTCACGAAGAAGACGGCGATAAAGAAGTTCATCAGCGGGTGGACACGCCGGCGCAAATCATCGTTGTATGGAAGTTGCGCCAGGCTAAGCCCCGCCAAAAAGGCTCCAATTTCAAGACTCAGGTCCATGGCCTCACTGGCGAAGACAAAGAGGAAACACCAGCACAGGCTCCACAAAAACAGGGTATCCGGACGCCGTGCCGCCCACTCGAAGGGCTTGGGTAAAACCCAGCGCGCCGCCACCAGGGCCACCACCAAAAGTGCGGCCGTTCCCACAAATGCGAATCCAATATCGCCGAGCATCGTCATCACTTCGACGTCGCCCTCGGTTCCGGCCATCCCCGCCAATAACGTCAGAGCGGCGATGACCACCATGTCCTGGACCAGGAAAATACCGACGGCAATTCGCCCGTACAGACTATCGAGGTCCCCCTTTTGATCGAGCAATTTGACGACCACAACCGTACTGCTGAAGGTCAGTGCCACCGCCAGAAATACAGATTCCAGCAACTCAAAGCCCAGTAATAGACTCAATCCGAGCCCGCCGAGTGCCGTAAAGATCACCTGCCCCAGTCCGGCAATGATCGCTACTTTTCCGACATCCCGGATCTTGTCGAGACTCAATTCCAGTCCCACCACAAAGAGCAGCAATGCAATGCCGAATTCGGCGATGAGATGAACCGGGTCGTGGCCGTTTCCAGCGCCCATATCCGGGACATCGATGACGCCGAAGACCGGCCCCAACAGCAAGCCAGCGACGATATAGGCCACAATGGACGGTACTTTGATCCGCTCGGCGAGCAGGACCACCACCAGTCCGCCACAAACAATCCAGCCAATATGTTCGACTAGGTCTACTTCCAACACCGGCGTAACTCCCAATCAGTTCCGGGACGTTTTCCAACACAATATCCGACATCCTACGCATTCAGGGTCGACCGTATAGGACATCCAATTCGATTCGTCGACCGAGGCTGTCACCCTGGAATACTCGTCGGTCCCCGGGCTTCGCAGCCGGATCGAACCCAGCGCACAATTTTTGCAACCTCCTGTAACTCTGCTCCACAGTGCGTCGACAGAACCCGCCAGTTGTACTACGATCTCAACCGTGATGTTTGGAGTTAGCGCGATTCTGCCACTTTCAAGTACCCGGGAGTTTGCTTCATGAGCCGTTTTCCGCTCCGATTCGCCGTCTACGGATTCGGTCTTGCGCTGCTGGCGGCCGTCTCCATCGGCTGCGAGCCCCAATTCGATGACAATCTCTGTGAAACCACAGATGACTGCTTTCCCGACGAGCGGTGCATCTTTAACGAATGTGTCGTCACCGACGAGGATTACGGGCACGAAGCCAATGAATGCGGCGGGAGCGCGCAACTCGACGGTGAACTGGGTGAGCCCTGTGGCCCCTGTGATCTCGATCGACTTCAGTGCGCCGACGACGATGACGAGCTGGTCTGCGACGGCGAAACGCAGTGTCCCGATCTGGACGTGATCACCAAATTGCCGACCGAGGTCGGAGCCAAGTCGGTGACATTGCGCGGCGAAATCAGAGCCTTTCCCGAAGAGGGTTCGTATTCGGAACTCGGCTTTTGCTGGAGCTCCGACGGAATTCCCGAACTCGGCGGTGACTGCCAGGATCTCGACGAGATTCCGGCAGAGACCAACGATTTTGAGCTCGACGTCTACCACCTCCAAGAGGATACGGAATATCGCGCTGCCGCCTACTTCCAACTCGATGGAGAAGACGAATCGTTGGCCAACGAAATCGAATTCAAGACCGGCACACTGGCGGAGTAGTCACCGCTGCCAACGGTCCGGGAGGCGTACTCGCCGGTATCGCCTGCGCCGCAGCCCCCGGGGCCCGATGCTTCCCGAGATGCGCCCTTCTGGAAATTAAACGAGACGACAATGTACTGAAACGCGGCACCGCCG
>CAYUPT010000308.1:2160-5313 GCA_964446725.1 uncultured Bradymonadales bacterium
CTACTTCCGGCCATCAATTCCAGCAGTGTTCCACCGAACATCAAAACACAGGGAACGGCGAGCATGGTGACGATTACCAGTGCGATCATCCACCACATCATTCGACCTATTCGATGAGATGAAGAGCTTTGATGGACGTTGGCAAATGCGATCATGACAGCTCCCGGACGGCGACGGCGATTGACCAGCGGTGGGTTGATGGCTCAATTGTAGACGCGGATTGGGCAGGACCATGGCGTCGGGGCGGTCGCTCCGGTCTATTCGAAGTGACTGCCGGTATCTCGTCGCGCCTGGTGACGATGTATTGACGCGACGGTAGACGGTTCTTGCAACTTCAGTGCGCAACCGTACAATCGGGCAAGCTTTGGCCGCGGAATTCGATCAACGTGTAGCCCGCCGCGGGCTGCGATGCGGCTCGAACAATTTTCAAAATACGGCGTAGTCCGCCGAACTGGGCGATATCTCATCGCCGGGGTTTTAAACCGTCTCGAGCTGAGCAACGCTCGTTTTCGGTCTTCCCAGCACGAGGGAGAGGTTGATGGAACAAGATGTAAGCGTACTTATCGTCGAAGACGACGCCGACCTGGCGGAAGCACTTTCCGAGCTGCTCGACTCCGAGGGATTCGACGTCGATGTCGAATCCGATGGCAGTCGCGCCATTGAGAGAGTGAAGGAAGAGAGTCCGGCGGCGTTGATTCTGGACCTCGATTTGCCCGGTGCCGACGGCTTCGAAGTCTGTCGCGCTGTGCGACCGGAATACATGGGCGCCATCATTATGATGACCGGCTCTCGAGGCGAAAACGACCACATCGAAGGCCTGGAGGCCGGTGCCGATGACTACGTGACCAAGCCCGTTTCATCGCCGGTGCTGATCGCCCGCCTCAATGCCCTGTTGCGGCGCCTCGAACAGATCTCGGAGGTCACCGATGTGTCGCTGGCTGGCCTGGATACCAAGAAAATTACCCGCGGTCCGCTCGTCGTCGACCGGCGCGCACGGGAAGCCCGCATCGATGAAGACCCCGTTCAGTTGACGACCTTCGAATTCGACCTGCTGTGGCTTCTGGCCAGTCGGGCCGGCACGACGGTCAGTCGCGACGAATTGTACGAGGAATTACTGGAGCGCGAATACGACGGTCTCGACCGAACGATCGACGTCCACATCTCGCGACTCCGCAAAAAGCTCGTCGAATTCGGCGGCGATGCCGAATGGGTCAAGACCGTCCACGGAAATTCTTCGTGGAGTCCGACGACTGAGCCAGACTCAACGCTGACCGCGCTCACCGACGACATTCGAAAGTAGATAGGCCCGCCGGTTGTTGCGATCGGAGAAATTCGCCAGTCCGTGCATCAACTTCGTGACGCCGGCCTCAATGGTCATCGCCCCACCGGAAATGGCTCCGGCGTCTCGCAACGCCCGGCTATTCTCATACAGACTCAGGTCGATATTGCCCGCCGATTGCGTCACGGCCAGCACGTCGATGCCCCCGTCGACGGCGCGCCGGATCATGGCCGGCACATTCGGTCCCCCCGTGGGAACCGTACCGACGCCATAGGCCGCCAGGACCAGTCCTCGAAGCGATTTATCGTCGTCGACCAACTTCGACAGCAGCGTCGGTTTCATCCCCGGGGAGACGTGGACTACGAGCACGGAGTCGTCGAACTCGGGACGGAATACGCAACTCCCCCGCGCCTGTCGCGGTTTGTGGTCGATGCTGACGTCGACTCCCAGTTTTGCCAGTGGTTGCTCGCCGGGGCTGTCGAAGGCCCGGTAGTCATGGACATTGCTCTTCGTCGTGCGCACACCGCGCATCAATAATCCATCAAAACAGATCCCGACGCCGTCGATGGAACGCGTCGCCAATTCGACGGCGTCCACGAGATTGCGCCGGGCATCGGTGCGATGCGCTGAAAGCGGCCGCTGGGCGCCTGTCATGATGACCGGCCGATCAAAGTTGAGCAGCGCATAACTCAATGCCGAGGCCGTATAGGCCATGGTGTCGGTGCCATGGACGATGACGAACCCATCGTACTCGCTGCGGGCCTGGTAGATCTCATCGGCCAACTGACTCCAGTGTTCCGGTCCCACATCACTGGAGTCGAGATTGAAGGCAATCCGAGTCTCCAGATTGGCCAATTCGGTCAATTCGGGGACGGTGGTCGTCAATTCCGAGGCAAAGGCGTCGGGCTGAAGCGGCTCGCCGCGCATCCCGAGCGTTCCCCCGGTGTGGAGTATCAGTACATCGGGCATACCATCACTTTTTGTTGGGTAACATCGCTACGCAGCCAGAGCCTAACTTGGTGGAGCGCCGCTTTCAACGATTCAAAACGACCGACGCCTTTTCATAGCTCGATTGCTGTCTAGATTGGGCGGTGATGGACGATTCCGCCACTATTCTCCCTCCCCCCGAGGTCTGCGATGTTTGACGTACTGCCTGCCGACGAACGCGGCACCACCCGTACTGACTGGCTACACAGCCGTCATTCCTTTTCCTTCGGTCGCTACCGAAACCCGGAGCGCATGGGGTTTAGAACCCTCCGCGTCATCAACGACGACATCGTCGACGCCGGCGCCGGATTCGGTGAACACTCCCATCGCGACATGGAGATCATCAGCTACGTCGTTGAAGGCGGCCTCAAACACCGCGATAGCACGGGCAATAGCTCGGTGATCCGCCCCGGCGACGTTCAGATCATGAGCGCCGGCACCGGCATTCGTCACAGTGAATTCAATCCCTCCGACCAGGAACCCTGCCGGTTTTTGCAGATCTGGATTCCCCCCTCCGAACAGGGCCTGGAGCCGCGCCACGACGAGCGCAGTTTCGCGCTCGCCGACCAGACCGGCCGGCTCCATTTGCTCGTCGATCCCGATGGCGAAGGCGACGCACTCAAAATTTACCAGGATGCACGGCTCTACGCCGGCCGCTTCGACGGCGACGATTCGGCCGTCCTTGAACTCGATGACGGCCGCCACGGCTGGGTGCAGGTGGTACGAGGCGATATCTCGGTCAACGGCAACCGGCTGTCGCAGGGCGATGGCGCTGCAGTCAGTGACGTTTCGCGCCTCGAGATCAGCGACGGTGACGGCGCCGAGCTGCTGGTCTTCGACCTGGGATGAGTCCGAATAACCCGGGTCGCCGATAAACGGCGGAGTGA
>CAYUPT010000309.1:0-5306 GCA_964446725.1 uncultured Bradymonadales bacterium
CATGGCCCGCGGCATCGCCAGCGCCGACATGGTCATTGCCATGGCCCGCGCCGGAATGCTGTCGTTTCTGGGAACCGCCGGCCTGTCACCACAGCGCGTCGAGCGCGACCTCGAGATCATCGACGGCGCCATCGGCGGCCAACACCTTCCCTGGGGCGCCAATCTCATCCACTCGCCCAACGAACCGCAGGTCGAACAACAGGTGGTCGACCTCTTTTTGGAGCGAGGCGTCACCACGGTGTCGGCCTCGGCATTTATGCGCCTGACGCCGCCGCTGGTAAAATACGCGGCAACCGGTCTTGTTCGCGACGAGCAGGGCCGGGTACAGCGGCGAAACAACGTGGTCGCCAAGGTCTCGCGCACCGAAGTGGCGCGCAGGTTTATGGAACCGGCGCCGGCGCCGATACTCGACAAATTGGTACAGCGCGGCGAATTGTCCGAAGAGGAGGCGCGACTGGCGCGCGAGGTCCCCGTCGCCGAAGATATTACCGCCGAAGCCGATTCCGGCGGCCACACCGACGGTCGGACACTGGCGGCGCTCGTGCCGACATTGAGCAATCTCGCCGACGAGATAACGACACAGCACAACTACGATCGGGGCATTCGCATCGGCGCCGCCGGTGGCATCGGAACCCCCGGGGCTGTGGCGAGTGCCTTTTCTCTGGGCGCCTCCTACGTATTGACCGGTTCCATCAACCAGTGCAGCCGGGAGGCCGACGTGGTCCCGGAGGCCAAGGCCATGCTCGCCGACGCCGACACCACCGATGTGGCCACGGCGCCGTCAGCCGATATGTTCGAGATCGGCGCCGAAGTTCAGGTCCTGTCCAGGGGCACCATGTTTGCGTCGCGGGCCAATCTTTTGGGCAAGCTGTACGGCGACTTCGACTCGCTGGACGCCATCCCCGACGACAAGCGCCAGCAACTCGAAAAGCAGGTGTTTCGGACCAGTATCGACGATATCTGGGAGCAGACCCGCGATTTCTGGCAGCATCAGGACCCCGAGGAAGTCGAAAAAGCCAGGAATAATCCGCGCCACAAAATGGCCCTCGTCTTTCGCTGGTACCTCGGCAAGTCGAGCCGGTGGCCCATCGACGGCAACAGCGATCGCCGACTGGATTACCAACTCTGGTGCGGACCGGCGATGGGCGCCTTTAACGACTGGGTCGACGGTACATTTCTGGAAGATCCCGACCAGCGAGGCGTCGTTCAAATGGCGCTGAACCTTCTGGAAGGGGCGGCCCAGATCAGTCGCGCCCAGCAACTCCGAAGTTACGGCGTTCACCTGCCGGAGAGTGCCTTCAAATTTGAGCCTCGCCCGCTCCAATGACTGCCGCACTGTGTTCTGTGTCCAATCCCACTGAATGGCGTCGGCCTCCGACGCGATGTCAATCTGTTTGAGCACTGAGGAACAACATCATGTCCAACGAACAACCGATCGCCATCGTCGGAGTCAGTGCGCTATTTCCCGGTTCGCTCGACAGCCGTGGATTCTGGCGCGACATTCTGGCCGGAAAAGATCTGATCGACGAGGTCCCGCCCAGCCATTGGCTGTTGGACGATTACCACGATCCGGATTCCGGCGCCGAAGACAAAACCTACGCCCGGCGTGGAGCGTTTCTCGACGAGGTCGACTTTGCGCCGATGGACTACGGCGTTCCGCCCAATATTCTGGCGGCCACCGATACCGGACAGCTGCTGGCGATGATCGTCGCCCGCCAGCTTCTGGAAGACGCCTACGATGCCCCGTTTGAAGAGGTCGACTCCAGTCGCATTGGCGTCGTTCTCGGGGTGGCGTCGACCACCGAGCTGTGCCTGCATATGGCGGGGCGACTCCAGCAGCCGGTCTGGGAAGAGGGCATGCGCCGCAGCGGACTGAGTGAACAGGAGGTCGACCAGATCTCCGAGAAGATCACCGATATGTATGTGCCGTGGCAGGAAAATACCTTTCCCGGCCTTCTGGGCAATGTGGTCTCCGGTCGCATCGCCAATCGCTTCGATCTGGGCGGAACCAATTGCGTCGTCGACGCCGCCTGCGCGAGCTCGCTGGCGGCCCTGGAGATGGGCGTCAATCAGCTCAATCTGGGCCAGGCCGACATGATGATCACCGGCGGTGTCGACGCCTTAAACGACATCCTGATGTATATGTGCTTTTCGCAGACCGGGGCGCTGTCGAAAAGCGGCGACTGTCGGCCGTTTTCGTCGCACGCCGACGGCACGATGATGGCCGAGGGCCTGGGCATGTTCGCCCTCAAGCGCCTGGAGGACGCCGAAGCCGACGACGATGACATCTACGCCGTCGTCCGCGGCATCGGGTCGTCGTCGGACGGCCGCGCCAAGAGCATTTATGCGCCGCGTCCCGAGGGGCAGTCGCTGGCTCTGGAGCGCGCCTACGAAGATGCGGGCTACGATCCGGAGACCGTCGAGATGGTCGAAGCCCACGGCACGGCGACGCCGGCCGGAGACGCCGCCGAGATGCGCGGACTCAAGACGATTTTCGGCGACGGAGAGACCGTCGACGATCAGTGGTGCGCTCTGGGATCGGTCAAATCGCAGATCGGCCACGCCAAAGCCGCCGCCGGCGCCGCCGGCCTCTTTAAGACGGTGATGTCCTTAAACCACCGGGTGTTGCCGCCGACCATCAAGGTCGATGCGCCCAACCCCGACCTGGGACTCGACGAGAGCCCCTTTTACGTCAATACCGAGCCCCGTCCCTGGATCCGCCCCTCCGACCACCCGCGGCGCAACGCCGTCAGTGCCTTCGGATTCGGCGGCACCAATTTCCACGTCACACTCGAGGAGTACAGCGGCGACGGCACCGAGGCCGCGAGGCGCCGCGATCTCGACTCGGAATTGATCCTGTTGTCGGCCGACGAGCCCTCGGAGATCGTCGAGTCCTGCCGGCACTGGGCCGGTGAACTCGACGAAGAGGGCATGTTGTCCTGGCTCGCCCAGCAGACGCAGCAACAATTCGACGTCGACCACTCGGCGAAATTGTCGGTGGTTGCCACCGACGAAGAGGACCTCCAGAAGAAACTCGAGCAGGCGGCGGGGACCATCGAGTCGTCGCCGGACAGCGACTTCGAGACGCCCACCGGAATCCACTACGCCGTCGGCGCCGACGCCGGCGACATCGGGCTGTTATTTCCCGGCCAGGGCAGCCAGTACCTCAATATGGGAGCCCGGTGGGCGATGCATTTCGACGTCGCCCGCGAGGTCTGGGACCGAAGCGCCGATATCGAATTCGACGAACGCCTGCGCCTCGACGAAGTCGTCTATCCCCATCCGGTCTTCGACGACGAGGCGCGCGACGAACAAAGCGATCGGCTGACGGCCACCGAGTGGGCTCAGCCGGCACTGGGCGCCACCAGCCTCAGCGCGCTTCGTCTCCTCGAGGAGATGGGCATTACGCCCGTCGGCGCCGCCGGACATAGCTACGGCGAAGTCACCGCTCTGTGCGCCGCCGGGGTCCTCGACGAGGATTCGATGCTCGAGGTGTCGAGAAAGCGCGGCGAATTGATGGCCGACGCCTCCGATACGCCGGGATCGATGACCGCCGTCCGCGCCGGCAAAGACAAGCTCGAAGAGTACCTCGATGACTGGGGCATCGATGTCGTCGTCGCCAATCACAACACGCCCAATCAATGCGTGTTGTCGGGGGCGACGGATGCCATCGATGACGTCGAACAGAAACTCGACGGCCGGGATATCGCCTACACCCGACTTCCGGTATCGACGGCCTTTCACTCCTCGCTGGTCAGTGATAGCGCCGAACCATTTACCGAATTCTTGAGCGATGTGGAGTTTGGCGACGCCGAATTTCCGGTCTACGCCAATACCACCGCCGAGACCTATCCCGACGACGCCGACGCCATGCGCAGCCTGCTGGGCGAGCAACTGGCGAACCCGGTTCGCTTTGTCGACCAGGTCCGCAGGATGCACGACGACGGGATCCGAACCTTCGTCGAAGTCGGACCGCGAAGCACGTTGACCAAGATGGTCGGCAAGTCCCTCGACGACCGTCCGCACCACCGCGTCAATACCGACCGACAGGGCAAGTCGGAGATCGCATCGCTCTTTGAGGCCATCGGCGCCCTGGCGGTGCGCGGTGTCGACCTCGACTTCGAGCCGCTGTGGAGCGATTACGAAGAGATCGACGATCCGCGCCAGGGTGACGACGCCGGATTTACGGTCTCCATCAGTGGAACCAACTACGGCAAACCCTATCCCGCCGATGACCCGCGGCCCGAACCCGATGAGCGCCCGGCGCTCCCCGAGGAACTGGTGGCAAAAATCGGTGCCCAGCAGTCGCCAACGCCCTCACAGAATCAGCAGCCAGACCCATCACCTTCATCTACGACACCGAAGGGATCGACGACCATGAGTAGTAACGACAGCACCAATTCGACGCCATCCCGGGCGAACTCGGAGCCGGCGGCGACCTCCAATGGCTCTGCACCGCAGTCCGCTCCGAACGGTGCCAACGGCCGCTCACAACAGCAGACCGGCTCGCAGCCATGGCAGCAGACCGCCGGCGAGGGCAGTCCGTCGTGGGTCGATGCGTTTCGCGAACAGCAGCGCCAGACCGCCGAAGCCCACCGCACCTTCCAGGAGACGACTGCCGAGGCCCATCGGGCGTTTCTCGACACCATGGATTCGTCGTTCCAGGCCCTCGGCCAGATCGTCAGCGGCCAGCCCGTCGACACCGGCTCGCGCAGCAATGCCTCTGCGGAGTCTCGAAACTCCAGATCGCAGACCACGTCTCGAAGTGGAGCCAACGGAACCAATGGGCAGGTCGGAAACAACGGCCGGCAAAATAATCAAACCTCGTCAAAGGCGGCGACCAACGGACGAGCGCCCAACGGCGGTCTCGACGTTCCGGCCGGTCTCGCTCAGTCGTCGCAGGGCCAGACACAGAGTCCGTCGGCGGCTTCTTCCCGCGGTGGACGCAACGCCTACGGGTCGCCGGGCCATGACAATAACGCCTACGGCACCGTGCCCGGCAGTGGCTCGCAGGCGACGACCAATGGCGCTGCGACAGGTGCCAATGGTGCTGCGGCACCGCCGTCACCGGCGCCGACCTCGACGCCAGAGCCCGCCTCAACGTCGACGCCGACGAAACAGTCGACACCGACGCCGGAGCCCGCTCCCGCCGAGACCCAAACTCCGACCGGAGGCGACGACGTCGATGTCTTGGATCTGCTGATGGCGACCGTGGCCGACAAGACCGGTTATCCACCGGAGATGTTGGAGCCGGAGATGGAATTGGAGGCCGATCTGGGCGTCGATTCCATCAAACAGGTCGAAAT
>CAYUPT010000310.1:0-5301 GCA_964446725.1 uncultured Bradymonadales bacterium
CTCCGCGCCTCAGCGGTTCTCCGCGCGCTCTTCCGCGACTCCGCGCTTCAACGGCTCAGCGCTTCTGCGCTTCCGTGCTGCCGTGCTTCCGCGCTTCAACGGCTCAGCGCTTCCGTGCTTCCGCGCTTCCGTGCTTCCGCGCTTCCGTGCTTCCGCGACTCCGCGCTTCCGCGCTCCAGGAGGGGGTGACCCAATGTCCGCTGTGCTGTATGGTTGACGATAAGCTTTTGAAATTTTTGCACTCATCGGTGGCCTCTGACTCGTCATCACCGCGATATGGATTCTCTGGCTCACATTGCACCACCCGATATCGAGGGCATCGAACTCCTCGAGGAGATCGGTCGCGGTGCCCACAGCGTGGTGCTACGGGGGCGTCGGCGAGACCGGGACGTGGCCGTCAAAATTCAGCGCTCCGATCGCGACGACGACGCCGACGAGCAGCGCTTTTTTAGAGAATCGGCCCTGCTCGCCAGCCTCGATCATGCGGCCTTTCCCGATGTCCATGATGTGGGAACCACCGACGGGCGACTCTACCTTGTGATGGAGTACCTGACGGGCTCGACACTGGCCGGGGTCCTCGAGCAGGGTGCGCTTGCCCAACAAACCGCCGTCGACTGGGCGCTCCAACTATCGGAAGCGCTGGAGACGATTCACGACCGCGGACTGGTCCATCGGGACATCAAACCGGAAAATGTGCTCTTTGAACCGGGGCAACAGCTCCATCTGATCGACTTTGGGTTGGCGACGCGACACCGGGGCAATGATCGAGACGACGCGAAGGTCGGCACATTTTTGTACGGCGCTCCCGAGCAGGTCGGCGCCCTCGAACATCCCATCGACGGCCGCGCCGATCTGTATGCGGTGGGCGTCATGCTCTACGAATCGCTGGCCGGTGACCCGCCCTTTGAGGCCGACGATGTCGGTGAACTGCTCCAGCAACACGCCGCCGTCGAACCTCAACCGCTCCACGAGATGAGCGATGACATCTCAGTGGCGCTCTCGGAGATCGTGAGCCGATGTCTCGCCAAAGCCCCCGCCGATCGATACCCCACCGCCGGGGCCCTGGCCGCCGATCTGCGCCAGCTCGTGGAGACGAAACAACCGCAACTCGACGGACCGTCGGCGCTGATTGCGCCCCGCAATCGACCGGACCATATCTCCGATAGCGGCCCGCTTTCCGGGCGCGACCGCCAGCTTCAGCAACTCCACGACCTGTGGCAACAGGCCGGCGACGGCCGCGGTCGCATCGCCCTTATCGAGGGCCCCGCCGGCAGTGGGAAGAGCCGATTGGCCGGAGCGTTTTTGAGCCAGTTGATCGACGACCACCAACTGGTGCTGACCGGCCGATGCCCTCCCCAGAAGGCCCGGCCCTTTGCCGCGCTTCGCGAAGCCATTGAATCCTTTCTCGAGTCGGCCTCCTTGTTATCGACTTCCGAACAGGACCGACTGCGACAACTGCTGCAACGATGCGCCGGCGAGTCCACCTATCTTCTGGAGCGTTTTTCGACCCGTCTGGGCGCCTGGCTGGAGACCGAACATCGGCTCGACGACGACGCCGTCGCCCAAAAACAGATCTATCAGGCCGTCGCCGACTTCGCCGTCCGGCTGGCCTCCGTGCCCGGACGGGTCGTCCTCTTTATCGACGACGCGCAGTGGATCGACGATGCCAGCCGCCAGGTCCTCCATCGCATCAGCGAACAGATCACGGACACCTCGTTGCTCATCGTCGCCACCTGCCGTCAAGGCCCCGGCCACCGCCAACTCGTCGACGACCTCTTCGATGACAGTGTGACCCATCTCTCCGTCCCCCCGCTGACGCGATCGCAGATCCGATATCTGGTCGAATCCTATCTGGGCAGTGACAGCATTCCCGATTCGCTCATCGAGCGCCTCGTTCAGCACACCGAAGGCAGTCCATTTCTGGTCATCGAATATCTACACTCCATGATGGACGCCGGAATTTTACGCCCCTGCTGGGGCCAGTGGGAATTCGACGGCGACCGCATCCAGAAATTACAGCTCTCGGAAACCGGACTGGGCCTGGTGACCCGTCGCCTCGAGCAACTGGGCCCTGAACATCGGCACTTCGCACAGGCCCTGGCGGTACTGGGACGAGAATTCGACCTGCGGACCGCATCCGGGATCCTGGAGCTCGATCCGGCCTCTCTGCACACTGCGCTGTCGGATGCCATATCGGCGCATATCATGGAGCGCCGCCGCGCCAACACCTACGCCTTTATCCACGACCGGATTCGCCAGACGCTGCTCGATGAAATGAGCTCCCAGCGGCGCCGGGCCCTTCACCAAACGGTCGCCCAGTGGCTCAAGGACCAGGGCGACGACACCTCGGAGACGCTGTATCGCATGGCGCATCACGTCGCCGCCGGAGACCCCGAAAAAGAGCCCGAAACCGCCGTCGATATTCAATTCCAGGCCGGGCAGCGGGCGATGTATGAACAGGCCTTTGAGGAGGCCTTCGTCTTTTTGGATCGAGCCCTGGATTTGACGCTTCGAACCGGCCTGGATGTCGATGTCGAATTGCACGCCGCATTCGGCGAGGTCTGCGCCCATACCGGCCGCCACGAACGGGCCATCGAACACCTCGAGAAGGCGGCGGCTGCCGTCGACGATCCGTTTCGCGAAGCCGAATTCCACATTCTTCTGGCCGGGATTCATCAATGGGAGGGCCTGGACTCCGATGCGATGGAACACCGGCTTCGGGATGCGGCAACGGCGCTGAATTTCTCCGTTTTTCAGCCGCTTTTGATATTGCTGGTGTCGACGCTGTGGCATATGGCGCTGGGACTGGTGGTCCGACTCACCGGCATTGGGCGAGGTAGCGCCCGGGGCCAAACCCGACGCCGCTACGAGTTGATTTTGGCCATGCATCGACAGGCCGGCCACACCGCGTTTTGGCGCCTGGAAGCGCTGCGCACGACGCTGCTGATGCTGCGCAGCCTCTACTTCAATACCCGGCTCGGCAATGGCGTCGAGACCGTGCGACACAACGCCGTCATCAGCGTCATCGCCGCCTCCGGAAACCTGCGCGGCCCATGGGATCGGCTCTCTCAGCGCGCCATCACAGGCGCCAAACAACTGGGCGACCTCGAACTCCAGGGCTTTGCCAGACTCCACCGCTACTGGGGGCAGACATTTCTGGGCGACCAGGTCGAAAGCGGCCGCGCCCAACAGCGCTACCTCGACGAGGAGGGCCGCTGGCTTCGCACCGGCGAATTCGCTCAAGGATCTGCGGATCTAATGGGCAATTACTACCTTCGCGGCCACGCCCGAAAAGTCGTCGAACAGGGCACCAAAGCGATGCGAGAAGTGCGCCAATCGGGCTCGCTGGGAGGCGCGGCGCTGCTATTTCTGGGGCCGGTGGCCGCCGCCCGGGCCCAACTCGGCGAATTTCAACAGGCGCGAGAGCATCTTCGCGAAGAACAGGAGGTTATCACCGCTGGCGACAACCCCTTTCACACCGCATTTCGAGCGGCCAACCAGGTCGGGTTTTGCCTGCATACCGGCGAACTTGACGAGGCCATCGAAGCCATCGAGCGGTTTCAACAACTCGACCTATCGGTTCGGCTTACGCCGTATTACCTGCGCGATTTTTACGTCCAGCAGTGCTACGTCTGGCTCGAAATTCTCGCCTCCGCCGACGATGAGGACCGCCGGCGCCGGGCGCGCAAGCAACTGCCCGAAGCCAGCGCCGAATTACAGCGCGCTCGGGGCACGCACATGAGCCTTAAGGCCCACGCCGCCGTGGTCCGGGGCGCCCTGGCCCGAATCGACGGGGATCGCGACGGCGCCATCGCCGCCCTGCAATTCGCCCGTTCGCTCGCCATCGAAGGCGACGTCCCCTGGGCCCGCTTCCAGGCCGCCGTGGAGACGGCGCGGCTCTACGCTCAGACCGGCCCACCGGAGGCCCTTCACACATCCATCGACGAGGCCCTCGACATCGCGACCCGACTCGGCTGGCGGCCCTGGCGCCGGCGTATCGAAGACCAATTCGGCGCCGTCGACGCCACGTCGGGAAGCTCTACCACCTCCTCGCACCGCGGCGCTCGCTCTGCCGGCGGCTCGACCAACCCCTCTGATTCGCGCTCCGTCCAATTGCAGTCGTATCTCGACGCCATCACCCAGGTCAGCCTTGCGGTCTCCGAGGTCCTGTCTCCCGACAATCAAATGCGCGTCGTCCTCCAGGAATTGATCTCGATTCTGGGCGCCGAACGCGGGCTGCTATTTCTGGCCGATGAGACGACGGGGACGCTTCAACTGGAATTGGCCAACGACGCCCAGGGCAACGCCATTGACGTCGGCAAAACCTACAGCAGCACCGTCGTCGAGCGAGTTGCCGACGAATTGGAACCGCTGATCGTCTCCCGGACCCGGCAAGGCGAGGAACTGGACACCGAAAGTATTGTCACCGAGGGCATTCGCTCCATCGCCGCCGCTCCACTGGTACTCGGCGACCGGCTGGTGGGTCTGGTGTATCTCGACAGCCGGCTGGCCGGCGGAATTTTTCGAGACGACGACCTCCAGATTTTGCGGGCCATCGCCAACCACATCCCGGTGGCTCTGGAGACGGTGCGCAACGCTCAACTGGAGGCCCAGCTCGAATCGGAGCGCGAACAGCGCCGCCTCTCGGAGGCCCTGCGCGAATTGGTCACCGACATGAATACCACCGTCGAGATCGACCGGATTCTCGAGCTTCTTGCAGAGCGCCTGCGGGACTTTGTCGACTTCGACACCGCCCGGGGCATCGTCATCGATGACCACAACCGGTGCCGCCAGATGGCGCTTTACGAAACCGCCGAGAACACCGATCAAAGCGCCGACAAACAGGCCGACACCGGCCGCTGGGACCTCAACGACAGCCCTCTGTCACAGCGCGTCTTCAGCGACGCCGTGGCCGTCCGGACACAACTCACCGATCCGCAGCGCGAGACCGATCCGGCCTGCGACCCGGCGACCCAGAGCTGGCTCGGCCTGCCGCTGAGTTCCAGAAACGAAGTCATCGGCATGCTGATACTGGAGAGCGCAGAGCCCGACGCCTTCGATGATTCGGCGGTACAATTGGCCCGCACCTTTGCCAGCCAGGCCGGCGTCGCCGTCGAAAACGCGCGGCTGATCACCGTCGATGAATTGACCAATATCTCCAACCGCCGCCACTTCTTTTCGCAGGCCAGCACGGAACTCCAGAAGGCCCATCGCTACGACACGCCCCTGTCGGCGATCATGAGCGATATCGACCACTTCAAAGAATTCAACGACACCTTCGGCCACGCCGCCGGCGACGAA
>CAYUPT010000311.1:0-5290 GCA_964446725.1 uncultured Bradymonadales bacterium
GAACCCAGCGCTTTGAAGCCAAACAAATCATCTCGCCGAGTGCTGGGAGCGTAGCGACCGAATACTCTTGGGGTGCTCGGTCCGCTTTTTTGACCGCTTCTTAGACATCCCGCCCCGAAGGTTTCGCTATTTTCCTGATCACCACCGGTATCGTCGGCCATCACGGAGATAGACCCGGCATTCTGCGGCCCCAACCGGTTCTATCTCACCAAACTCCTTCACCACCGGCATAAAACCGGTGGGGTCTTCCAGTTCACCGCGGCCCCAACCGGCCTCGCGCCGTTGGGGAGCAAAGTTTGACAACATACCGCCGCTGCCCCTCACACCTACCGCGGCCCCAGCCGGCCTCGCGCCGCTGGGGAGCAAAGTTTGAGAACAGTCCAATCTCGAGATTGCCGCCTACTACCGTCAACTTCGGCTCAAGGCGTTATAATCAACGTGCATTTGTTGGACGATCTCGATCTGCTATTTAGAAGCGCCGGGGGCACCCGCGCGAGCGGGTCGAAGGATTTCGACGGAAACTGCGGTCTAAATCGGCCGGAAATCGCGACGGGAGACTTTTTGATAGCTTCTAAAATTCAACTATCGGTAAACAGCGCCCGGACGTACTCGCGTTTCATCTTTGCGATATTTTTGATCGAGATCTCTTTGGGACAGACCGCCTCGCACTCGCCGATATTCGAGCAGTTGCCAAAGCCCTCTTCTTCCATCTGATGGACCATATTTTTGACCCGCCGTCCCCGCTCCGGTTTGCCCTGCGGAAGCATCGCGAGGTGGGTGATCTTGGAGCTTGTAAACAGCGACGCCGATGCATTCGGACAGGCCGCCACACAGGCCCCACAGCCGATACAGGCCGCCGAATCAAAGGCCTCGTCGGAAATATCTTTGCCGACCTTAATGGAGTTGGCATCCGGTTTGGGACCGGTTCCCACCGAGACGTAGCCCCCGGCAGAGATGATATTGTCGAAGGACTCGCGGTCGACGACCAGGTCTTTGATGACCGGAAACGCCCTGGCCCGAAAGGGCTCGATGGTAATGGTGTCGCCATCACTGAAATTGCGCATGTGCAACTGACAGGCCGTGGTGCCGCGCTCCGGGCCGTGGGCCTGGCCGTTGATGACGAAGCCACAGGTCCCGCAGATGCCCTCGCGACAGTCGCTGTCGAAGGCGATCGGCTCTTTGCCCTCGTGGATCAACCACTCGTTGACCACGTCGAGCATCTCAAGAAAGGAACTGTGGGGACTGATCCCTTCGGCGGGATACTCCTGGAAGCCACCTTCCGATTCCGGGCCCGGCTGTCTCCAGACCCTCAATGTCAGATCCATCGTCTCGTCAGCCATTACTACTACTCCTCGTTGTGCGACCGCCTGCAACTCGGGGAGTTCCAGGGGGGTTACGGCGTCTTCGTCGACCGGCCAACCAACAGCCGGTCAGACCAGAGAGCGAACGTCTTATTTGTAGCTTCGCGTCGATAGTTCGACGTTTTCGAATTCCAGATCTTCGACGTCTAAGTCCCAGTCACCGGCTTCGTTGTAGTCCCAGGCAAAGACGTTGGTGTAGCCATCGTCATTGCGCCGGGCCTCGCCGCCCTCGGACTGATATTCCTCGCGGAAGTGGCAACCACAGGACTCCTCGCGCTCCGAGGCGTCTTTGGCCATCAATTCCGCCAGCTCCAGAAAGTCCGCCAGGCGACCGGCGACCTCGACCATCTTGTTGTAGCTGTCGGTACTGCCCGGAATCTTGACATCGTTCCAGAATTCGTCGCGCAGATCGGCGATCTGCTGCTGGGCCTCTTCGAGCCCCTCTTTGGTGCGACTTAAGCCGACTTTGTCGTACATCAAATTGCCGAGCTCGCGGTAGATCTCGATGACCGTCCGGCTGCCCTCTTTGCCGACGTCCATCATCTTGTTGAGATGGTCTTCCACATCGGCTTCCACATCGTCGAAGGCCGGATGGCTGTCGTCGAGGCTGTCCGGGCGGTGGTCGGCGAGATAGTCGCCGATGGTGTGCGGTGCGACAAAGTAGCCGTCGGCCAGGCCCTGCATCAGCGCGCTGGCGCCGAGACGGTTGGCGCCGTGATCCGAGAAATTCGCCTCGCCGGCCACAAAGAGTCCCGGAATGCTGCTCATCAGATTGTAGTCGACCCACAGCCCGCCCATCGTGTAGTGGACGGCCGGATAGATGCGCATCGGCACTTCATAGGGATCTTCGTCGGTGATCTTTTCGTACATGTGAAACAGGTTGCCGTATTTGTCCTCGATGGCATCTCGGCCCTGTTCTTCGATGGCGTCCGTAAAGTCGAGATACACGGCTCGTCCGCCACCGCGACCGACGCTTCGGCCCTGATCACAGACGTACTTGGCGTTGCGAGAGGCCACATCGCGGGGCACCAGGTTGCCGAAGGCCGGATATTTTCGCTCCAGGTAGTAATCCCGATCGGACTCCGGAATCTGTTCCGGCGGCTTGTTGCAGTCCTCTTTATTTTCCGGCACCCACACCCGGCCGTCGTTTCGAAGCGACTCGCTCATCAGCGTCAACTTCGACTGATAGTCCCCGCTCTGCGGGATGCACGTCGGGTGGATCTGGACGTAGCAGGGATTGGCGAAGTGAGCGCCCCGCTTATGGCAGCGCCAGGCGGCGGTGGCGTTGGAGTTAAAGGCGTTGGTCGACAGGAAGTACACGCGGCCGTAGCCGCCGCTGCAAAGCAGTACGGCATCGGCGCTGTGGCGCTCCATCGCCCCGTTGACCAGGTTGCGGGTCACAATGCCGCGGGCCCGGCCGTCGACGGTCACCAAGTCGAGCATCTCGCGGCGCGGATACATCTCGACCTGGCCGCGGTCGACCTGGCGCATCAATGCCTGGAATGCTCCCAGCAACAGCTGCTGGCCGGTCTGGCCCTTGGCGTAAAATGTGCGCGAGACCTGGGCGCCACCAAAGGAGCGATTGGCAAGCTCTCCGCCGTATTCACGGGCGAAGGGGACGCCCTGGGCGACGGCCTGGTCGATGATCTCCTCGCTGACCTGGGCCAGCCGATAGGTATTGGATTCCCGACTGCGGAAGTCGCCGCCTTTGATGGTGTCGTAAAACAGCCGCCAGATGCTGTCGCCGTCATTGGGGTAGTTCTTGGTGGCATTGATTCCACCCTGGGCGGCAATCGAGTGGGCGCGGCGCGGCGAATCCTGGATGCAGAACGACTTTACGTTGTACCCCAGTTCGCCGAGCGTCGCCGCCGCCGAAGCCCCGGCAAGGCCGGTGCCGACGACGATACGATTGTGCTTCTTTTTGTTGTTGGGCGCCACCAGCTTCATGTCTTCGCGACGCCGGTCCCACTTTTCGTGGAGGGGACCATCGGGGACTCTCGGATCGAGCTTCGTCATGTCACTGCTCCTGTTGGTACTGCCTGGGCTCGTCGAACCAAAGTTCGTGCATCGATGGAGCGCCGGCCCGCTAACATTGCAGCGAAACCTTCGCCGGCGGCGCCATCGAAGCCGGTGTCATCACTAGATTGGCGGCGTGGCAAAGAAGATATACAGCGGAATTCCCATAAAGCCGACGGCCAGCACAATGGCGACGAAAAAGCCGATGCCATAGATCGCTTTCGACCACTCCGGCTTCATCGCTCCCAGCGATTGCAGGGCGCTCCAGAATCCGTGGCGCAGGTGAAATGCCAGAAACGCCATGCAGCCGACGTAAAACACAACCCAAAATGGGTCCTGAAATGCGGCGTGGACCATGGCGTACAGGTCGGTCGTCTCTTCGCCGGTGACATCCGTTTTTTCCCCGACGAATTCCTTGCGAATCCGGAAGTGCCAGATATGGACGATCATAAAGAAGCCCAATACGACTCCGCTTACGATCATATTCTTGGAGGCCAGACTCAGATTACTGGGTCCGCCCTTCGATTCCGTCGTCTCGTCGTAGTCGTCGGGCCGGGCCTTCCAATTTTTAACCGTCGTCGTCACGCCCCACAGTATATGGACGACGATGACGGCCAACAGACCCATTTCGATGACGTATAAAAAGGGTCCCATCGCCTCGAACCCGGCGGCATACCGGTTAAAGGTCTCACCGCCATCTGGCACATACAGCGTCAGATTGCCGATAAGGTGGACAATAACGAACAAGACCAATGCGATGCCCGAAATCGACATGACGAGCTTGCGCCCGACCGGCGATGACAGCGCTTTTTTGAGTGGTATCATTTGGACTACTCCGCGATGTACTTCATCCGCGATAACTGTGGCGCAAAATTAGCGCTCCGTAAGTGGCCAAACCCTTAGCACGAATACCGGCCCGGTGAAAGCCCCGGACGCGGCCTGTAGCTTCGATGATCGCTGGGCGCGCTAACGCAGGTGGTGGCGATAGTGTTCAAGAAACATTGAACCAGATGGTCTGACCATTGTCACACCACCGTTGAGTTCCTCCATCCGGCCCATTACGCTCAGTCATAATTGATTCCTCATGCACGGGCTGAACGTCGACAACGACATCTGGCTGCATCGTCGCTGGCAACGGCGACCTGGTATGTCAAACTGACGCATTGAAACGGCGCGTTGCTGGCTTCTTTGACCAAAAGGCGTTCGATGAGAACGAGGCAACTTTCACTTCTCGCACTCTCTATATGTTGGCTCGCCGGTTGCATCACACCATCACCGGGCCCCGGGTCGAATGACGGGGCCTTCTACGGTGCCCCGCTCGGTTCAGGAACGTTTGAAATCATGGAATATTCCTGGGACGCCGATATCAGCCACTGCTATTTCAGCAGCGACGGCCGTATCCAGGTTCTGGGCCACGCCGCCGAAGACAGCCCCGTCGACAGCATCAATCTCGACGTCACCCGTGGGTTTGACGACGACGGTCAGCCCCGTGATGCCCTTCGATTCCGCGCCGAAGAAGGCGACGACCAATACCAATTTCAGCTCGCCGACAGTGACAAATCGCTGGTCGTCGACCCCTCCACCCACGAAATTTCGCTGCAGACCGAGTTTCTGGTCACCGACTACCCGCGCGACGGCGTTGAAGAACCGACGCAGACCGAAATCGGTTCGCTGCAACTTCAGTGCGACGAGACCACCGAGGTACCCACCCAGGGGGCTTGACGACGGTTCTTACGGCGCCCCGCGAGCCTGCGCTGTGAAAGCACGTCCGGCCACCGTGGGCCGACCGCCAGACGACACTTACTCAACGGTGTCGAGCACGATCTCGCCGGCCGGCGTCCTCAGGTTGTAGCGCGAGCTCATGGCTCGTCCGTAGGCCCCGGCATTGGCCACCAGAAGCACATCGCCTTCGC
>CAYUPT010000312.1:0-5285 GCA_964446725.1 uncultured Bradymonadales bacterium
CCAGCGACAGCGGTACGTGGACCGCCATCTGGTCGCCGTCGAAGTCGGCGTTGTAGCCGACGCAGATCAAGGGGTGAATCCGAATCGCCTTACCCTCGATGAGCACCGGCTCAAAGGCCTGAATACCCAGTCGGTGAAGCGTCGGCGCCCGGTTCAGAAGCACCGGGTGCTCCTTGATGACTTCGTCGAGCACGTCCCACACTTCGGGGACCCGTTTTTCGACGAGCTTTTTGGCGGACTTGATCGTCGTGACGTAGCCCTTTTCTTCGAGCTGGTTGTAGATAAAGGGCTTGAACAGCTCCAGGGCCATCTTTTTGGGAAGGCCGCATTGATGGAGCTTGAGGTCGGGCCCGGCGACAATGACCGAACGCCCCGAGTAGTCGACGCGTTTCCCGAGCAGGTTTTGGCGAAAACGCCCCTGCTTGCCCTTGATCATATCGGACAGCGACTTCAGCGGCCGCTTGTTGGGGCCGGTGATCGTCTTGCCGCGACGGCCATTGTCGAATAGGGCGTCGACGGCCTCCTGAAGCATCCGCTTTTCGTTGCGGATGATGATCTCCGGCGCGTGCAGATCGAGCAGTCGTTTCAGCCGGTTATTGCGGTTGATGACCCGGCGATACAGGTCGTTGAGATCGGAGGTCGCAAAGCGGCCGCCGTCCAGCGGCACCAGCGGACGAAGGTCCGGCGGAAGCACGGGGATAACGTCCAGAATCAGCCACTCCGGCAGATTCTTGGAGTCGCGAATGGCCTCCACAATTTTGAGGCGTTTGGCAATGCGCTTTCGCTTGGCCTTGCTCTTGGCCTCTTTCATCTCCGCGCGAAGCTCCTCGGAGATGCGCAGGATGTCCATGTTGCTCAGCAGATCCTTGATGGCATCGGCGCCCATGCGGGCCTCGAAGACATCGCCGTACTCCTCGAGGTACTCCATGTACTTCGGTTCCGGAAGTACTTCGCCTTGGGCCAGCGGCGTCTGCCCCGGCTCGGTGACGATATAGGCGACGCAGTACAGAACCTTCTCCAGATCCTTGAGCGTAATATCGAGGAGGTTTCCGATCCGCGACGGCAGGCTTTTGAGAAACCAGATGTGGGCCGTCGGCGTGGCCAACTCGATATGTCCCAGACGCTCTCGTCGAACTTTGGACTGGATGACCTCGACGCCGCATTTTTCGCAGACGACGCCGCGGTGCTTCATCCGCTTGTACTTACCGCAGATGCATTCGTAATCTTTGACGGGACCGAAAATCTTGGCGCAAAACAGCCCGTCGCGCTCCGGCTTAAACGTCCGATAGTTGATGGTCTCCGGTTTGGTGACCTCGCCGTGACTCCATTCCCGGATAATTTCCGGACTCGCAAGGCCAACTCGGATCGCCGAGAAGCTGAGTGGATCTTTCGGTTTTTCAAAGAAGCTGAAGATATCTTTCAAGGTACCCTCCTTAGGGGACGCAAGAGGTACTGGTGGAACTTCGCTGTCGGGAGGCGACGCGATCGTCGTCGCCTCCCGGAGTGTTCGCCGCTTAAGCCACGTCTTCGAGCAACTCGACGTTCAGGCACAGCGAGTGAAGTTCCTTGATCAACACGTTGAAGCTCTCCGGCATGCCCGGATCGAGCGTGAAGTCGCCTTTGACAATCGACTCGTAGATTCGAGTCCGGCCCTGGACGTCATCGCTCTTGACGGTCAGAAACTCCTGGAGTGTATAGGCGGCGCCGTAGGCTTCGACCGCCCACACCTCCATCTCACCAAGACGCTGACCACCGAATTGAGCCTTACCTCCCAGCGGCTGCTGGGTGACGAGACTGTAGGGACCGATCGAACGGGCGTGGACTTTGTCATCGGCCAGGTGGTGCAGTTTGAGCATATACATCACACCGACCGTAATCGGCCCGTCAAAGGCCTCGCCGGTGCGGCCGTCGTACAGCGTGGTCTGACCGCTTCGGTTGCGCCCGGCGATCTCGAGCATGTCGCGAATCTGCTGCTCTTCGGGACCGTCAAAGACCGGCGTCGCCACGTGGACGCCTTCCTGGACCGACTCCGCAAACCCGACGACCTCGTCGTCGGTCATGTCGTCGATCATCTCCTTTTGTTCGTCGGCGTGATACCCCTGCTTGAGGTATTCGCGAAGCTTCTCCGGCTCCTGGGACGCCTCGAGCATTTTGGTGATCTGTTCACCCATGCCCTTCGATGCCCAGCCCATGTGGGTCTCCAAGACCTGCCCGATATTCATCCGGCTCGGCACACCCAGCGGGTTGAGGACCACGTCGACCGGCGTGCCGTCTTCGCGAAACGGCATGTCTTCTTCGGGCAGCACCTTACTGATGACACCCTTGTTGCCGTGGCGGCCGGCCATTTTGTCGCCGACCTGCAGCTTGCGTTTGATGGCCACATGAACCTTGACCATCTTGATGACGCCCGGCTTCAGATCATCGCCCTGACGGATCTTTTCGATCTTCTGGCCGTAATTCATTCGGATGTCGAGGATTTCGTCCTCCACATCGCCCAGAATTTCCATCAGCGTCGACGTCGTCTCCTCGTCAATATCGAGGTCCGGCCAGTAGCGCCGGGGCACTTCGTCGAGTTGTTCCTCCGACAATTCCGTGCCCTCTTCGACGAGGACCTGCTTGGATTCATCCAGAAGGTCGCTTTTGGTGACCTGGCCGACGAGCAGATCGTGCATCTTGCGGTAAGCCGCATCGCGGAGAATGCGGATCTCGTCGTCCTGATCTTTGAGCAGTCGCGACTCCTCGGCATCTTCGATGGCCTCCGTGCGCGGGTCCTTTTCGGCCCCCTCGCGATAAAAGACCTGGGCGTCGATGACCGTCCCCTGGGTTCCCGGGGGCATCCGCTTGGAGGTATCGCGAACATCGCCGGCCTTCTCACCGAAGATGGCGCGCAGCAATTTTTCCTCCGGCGAAAGCTGGGACTCGCCTTTGGGCGTAATTTTTCCGACCAGAATATCGTCGGAGGTCACCTCGGCGCCGATTCGGATAATGCCCGCTTCGTCGAGGTCCGACAATGCGTCCTCGCCGACATTCGGGATATCCCGCGTAATTTCCTCGGGACCGAGTTTGGTATCGCGCGCCGTGCACTCGTATTCATCGATGTGCAGCGACGTATACCAGTCGCCCTTGACCAGATTTTCACTGATGAGGATGGCATCCTCAAAGTTGTAGCCACCCCAGGGCATAAAGGCGACGACGCAGTTTTGGCCCAGTGCCAATTCGCCGCGCTCGGTGGTCGGTCCGTCGGCGAGGACTTCGCCGGCGTCGACTTCTTCGCCTTCATCGACGATCGGGGTCTGATTAAAGCAACTGCCCTGATTGGAGCGCGTCCACTTCATCAGCGTGTAGATGTCGGGCTTGACGAATAGCTCGCCCTCTTCGCTTTCGTGAGGTCGCACGACGATGCGCTGCGAGTCGACGCTTTCGACGACGCCGGCGCGATCGGCCTCGATGGTGATCTCGGAGTCACTGGCCACCGTCTTTTCGATGCCCGTACCCACCAGCGGAGCGCGCTGGCGGATCATGGGGACCGCCTGCCGCTGCATATTGGAGCCCATCAGGGCCCGGTTCGCGTCATCGTTTTCCAGAAATGGAATCAGACCGGCGCCGACACTGACGACCTGGTTCGGCGAGACGTCCATCAGCGACACGTCTTCCGGCGGAACAAGCACCGGGTCGCCGGCCTCACGGGCCGCGACTTCCTCTTCGATCATCGTCCCGTCGTCGTCGAGCTTGGTATTGGCCTGGGCGATGATGTTGTGTTCTTCTTCGAGCGCCGAGTAGTAGCGCATATCCTCGGTGGCCACGCCGTCTTCCACTTTTCGATACGGCGTTTCGACGAAGCCGTATTTATTGACGCGACCGTAGGCCGCCAGGGCCGCGATGAGTCCAATATTGGGACCCTCCGGCGTCTCGATCGGACAGATTCGACCGTAGTGCGTGACGTGGACATCGCGCACATCGAATCCGGCGCGATCTCTTGTCAGGCCGCCGGGCCCAAGCGCCGAAAGACGTCGCTTGTGAGCCAGCTCCGACAGCGGATTGGTCTGGTCCATAAACTGCGAAAGCTGACTGGACCCGAAGTACTCTTTGAGCACTGCGCTGACGGGCTTGGCGTTGATGAGGTCGTCGGGCATCATCGTCTCGATGTCCTGAGAGACGCTCATGCGCTCTTTGATGCCCCGCTCCATGCGGACCAAGCCGATGCGGTACTGGTTTTCCAGAAGCTCACCGACGGTTCGCACCCGGCGATTACCCAGGTGATCGATATCGTCGATCGAGCCCCGTCCGTTGCGCAATTCGATGAGGTAATCGACGGTCTCGAGGATGTCCTCTTCTCGAAGGGTTTGAATTCTCCAGGGTTCGAGCTCTTCCTGGACTTCTTCGAGTTCGGCTTCCAGCTCTTCGCGCTCGTCGTCATCTTCGACGTCTTCGAGCTGCGATTCCAGTTCGCGCTCGCGCTCTTCTAGCGGTTCCACCGTCTCGCGGTGGAACTTGTAGTTGAGCTTGAGGCGACCCACATCGGACAGGTCGTAGCGCTCGGGATTGAAAAACAGGTTGTCGAATAGATTCTGAGCCTGCTCGGCCGTCGGCGGATCGCCGGGGCGGAGCCGCTGGTAAATCTCGAGGATCGCGTCTTCCGGGGCTGCCACATCATCGGCGAGCAGGGTCTCTCGGAAGTAGGGACCGACGTTGACGTTGTCGATAAACAGCGTCTCCAGAGATTCGATGCCGCGGCTGAGCAGAGCATCGAGCTTCTCTTCGGTCAACTCCTCGTTGCACTCGACGATGATCTCGCCGGTCTCCCGGTCGTAGACATCGCTGGCGGCCACTTCGCCCAGGACCTGATCGATGGCGACCGGAACGCGCCGAATATCGTTCTTGGCGAGTCTGCGGATCATGCCGCGCGAAAACTTCTTTCCGGCAGCGACGATCACGTTGCCGTCGTCGTTTTTGACGTCCACCGTCGCCACCTGGCCTTGCAAGACCTCGGGGTCGACCTCTTTGTAGTAACTCGTCCCCTCGATGTGGATCGTTTCGGTGTCGTAGTAGTAGTTGAGCAATTCCTCATCGGAATAGCCCAGAGCACGCAGCAAGACGGTGGCCGGCATCTTGCGCTTGCGGTCGATGCGCACATGGAGGATGTCCTTGGCATCGAATTCAAAGTCCAGCCAGGAGCCGCGATAGGGAATGACCCGCGCCGAGTACAGATACTTGCCCGACGAGTGCTTTTTGCCCTCGTCGTGGTCAAAGAATGCGCCCGGAGAACGGTGCAACTGACTGACAAT
>CAYUPT010000313.1:0-3835 GCA_964446725.1 uncultured Bradymonadales bacterium
TGAGCGAACTCACAGAGCAAGCGCTCGACATCCCTTCCAATACTATTATCGACGACGTGGGGTCGGGTTTTGCGTATTTTTTTTCAAATACTTCTCACAGAGCCCTGCCACGTCAGCGCTCGAGTTTGCGTTCGATATGCCAGGCGCGACCGATGGAATCGATACTCGAAAGGCTCAGGGCCGCCATCTGCGGGCGGTCCTGGGGCTCTCGGTACAGATGGACGATGCGGTCGTCGAGCGGTGCCAGCACACCGACGATGGGACCCGGTTCCAGCGATGAACTGGCGAGTTCGACGAAGACCGGTTGCCCGATGAGTTGTTGGACCTTGTCGGTGGTGATCTCCGGCCCCTGGAGGGGATCGACTGCGCGGTAGTAACTTGTGCCTTCGGTCGGCACAAGCCAGCCGGCCTGGAGGTCGTGGCGGACCATGTGCGACGCATTGTCCCTGGTTTTCGTCAGGGGGCGAAATCCGACGTCTCCATTCTCGGCCGGTACTTCGATGCGATCGAAGGGACGGCGCTGTGGTCCAGCCCAGCGATCGGCGGGGCCGACGTCGTCGGCGGCCGTTTCCCAGCTCATCTCGGGGCGCAGATGTTCCAGCCATCCCGGGTGGGTGACGGTGACCTGGTAGTGGGCCTGAAGTCGGTCGTCGTCGCCAGCTTCAGTCGTCACGTCGTCCACAATGCCGGCGGCGTGTTCTCGAATCCACTCCGGGTTGACCACATCTTCCAGGTCCGCCTCGGCGGCCATCGGTGATTCCAGCAGTTGCTCCTCTTTGCGATACATCGAGAAATAGATGGGATCGACGAGAATAGAAAACGCGAAGGATTTCGTCGTCGGCAATTCGTCGACGTGGTCGTTCACGGCGGTCACCGTCCACTCCACGGTGACGTCGTCGATGCGATTAATGAAGACTTCATACAGCGATTGCGCCATAGCGGCCTCCACGGGCATTCAGTTCGTTGTAGGTGGAACCCATGACAGTGACGACTCGTCGTCGGTTGCGCAAGTGGTGAGTTGGAACCCGGGATAATGGGCAGTACGCCGGGGACTTTTGGCCTACCCGGTTGAGGGTCGTTGGTCGGTGTCCGACGGGTCGCCTTGCAGTGTGCGTTTCTGACGCTGCTGTTGACCCTGGACCAGTTGCGCCAATTCCATCATCTGTTCGGCGAGAACATCGATGATGTCATCGAAGGCCAAAATCCCCTCCAGGCCGCCCTGGCGATTGACGACCGGTGTGCGTCGCACGCCGTTGGATTTCATGGTCGAGGCCACCTCTTCGATGGACGTATCCTCGTCGACGGTGACGATCTCGCGCAGCATGACCTCGTCGACGTCCAGGGTGTCCGGATCGAGCTGCCCGGCAACCAGTTGAACCGTGATGTCGCGGTCGGTCACGATGCCAACCGGCGTGCGTGCTCCGTTGTCATCATCGACGATGACCACATTTCCCACGTCGAATTTACGCATCAGGCGGGCGGCCTCGGTCACTGTGCTTCCCCGTGGTGAGATGACGACGTTGCGCGTGCATAGATCTCCGGCGTTCATGGTGTCCTCCGGTGTAGTCAGCGGTATCATTGTGCGATCTGGCGCAAAATGTAGGTCCCGACTCCGGAACTTCAACGAACTACGGCCGTCGGGGACATCACCGATCGCGGCAAGAGAACCACCACGTTGCGTCCACAGCGACGTCGAAGGGCGCGAGACATGGAGGCCGTCTATCTTGGCTGAGCATGCGGGTGTGATACAGTTTTATCCGAGATATTTGGAACATGTGCGCTCCCCCTTGATATTTCGAGCAGTTGTGGCCCTGGTGGTGAGCCGGGGTTGGTACTGAATGAGGTTTAAAATGACTGAGTGGACGACATTTCAACGAATTGCGCAGATCGGGGCCATCGGGTCGGTGGTCGCCGGCGTGTTGATGCTGAACGTTGCCGGTTGTGCATCATCGCCGGATCAGCAGCCAGACGAAGCAACGGCTGCCGAAACCGACGATGAGTCCCAGGAGGATGCCGAAGAGGAACTCGTCTACGGCGATCTCAGTGATTTTACCGAGATCTGGCCCGGGCAAATGGAGAGAATGGCCGGTCCCTTCGACGATGCACAGATGCACCAACGATCGGGAGATGAAATCCTGGAGGCCCTGGAGGGAAAAGACGAAGAGATGAACCTCCAAATTGAGATCGGAGAGTCGTCGATCAGCCTCGGTGAGCTTCTGGAATATCCCGGGGCGACGGGATTTTATTTTGTCGGACAGGGCGAGCCACTACGAGATGTGGAGATGTTTTTCATTCCCATCCCCGAGCGGGGAGCGGGGCTCGATGAAATTTTGGCTGATGTCGAAATGCCCAGCTTTGCCATTCAAATCGGCGTCTCTCGCCCCCAATTCGAATGGGAAGTCCCGGAGGTCGAACCCGATCTGGACCGATGGCCCGAACTCGACGAGGAGCGACTGGGCGAGCTGCTCGACAGCGGCGAACAATTCATCATCTACCAGCATATGACCGCCTGCGGTTCGACGCCGCGACTGAATCGGACATTGGCCAGTCTGGAGTTGCCCGACGATCTTCCGCTGTACGTCGACCACGACTTTGAGGCTTTAGACGCTCATATCGACGACGAGCGGCTGCGACTTCCGGCGTCGTCGTTCGTCGCCTTTGAAGACGGCGAGTGGATCGATATCTATCCCGAAATGGCGGCGCCCGTCGAAGAGACGATGAGCTATTTCTTTCACCGCATCGGACTCGTCGATGACGGACCTGATGCACCGATGCGTTCGGCCGACGACTTTCCCGACGACGCCGACATCCCGCTGTCGCTGACGTGGGATAACTACTGGACGGCCCTGGACATGACGGGCGCCGATCTTCGCGGCGTCCGGATCACCAACGGCGCAATTTCAGGCACCTCGTTTCGCGACGCCGACTTGCGCGGGGCGAATTTCGAGGACACTATTTTCAGTCACAGCGATTTTGAGGGCGCCGACACCGAGGGGGCGAACTTCGAGGGAGTGACACTCAAAGAGGTCGTCTGTATCGATGGCGAGACGCAAAGCGGCGATGCCGCGGGATGTCTCGAAGAGTGACGGCCGCCGACTACCGCGAAAGATCCCAGGCGCCGATGCCGATCTGGATGGCGATGGCGACGGCCAGTGTCACCCAGGCCCACAGCCGGGAGGGCGTCGATGCCAGTATTTCGATGTCGGCGATGGCGAGGTGCTGCTGGAGTTCGGGGATGGCCCGTTGTTGGACCAGCGTATCGAAACCGAAAAGCGTGAGCAGGGCCGCGATAAGAGCGCATAGCGCCAGGGCCCCCAGTGGTGGAATCGTCGACGAACCACCGGGAACGGCGCGCAACACAGGCCTGGCCACACCCGGGGCCTTTCGACCGACAAGTACTCCGAGGGCTGCCAGAAGCAATAAGGGCACCAGCAAGAGCAACGCGTAGGCCAGGCTCATTTCGCCGGGAGCCCGGAATTCGGAGGTGTCGGCGTCGAGCATCTGGAGTGCGGCGACGACATCGGGCATCTGCCCTCTGTGTAGCATCTCCCACCGGGTCTGTTCGGCGTCGGCGTAGGCGCTGTCGACGAGGAGGCGAATCAGTGGAGTGCGCTGAAGTTCGTCGAGCTCTTCGCTGTCGGCGTCGATCGATGACGGTTCGGCAAATATGGACGACAGCAGTTGTTGGACATCCGGGTGTTCGGCCATGGCCACCAGCCATTGCTGGCCTTCGACGCTGTGGATCCCGCCCTGCAGGTCATCAAAGGGGATACTCGCGACTTCTTCGGCGACCTGGGCATGGGTGTTGAGCTGATAGGGAATGGCGACGAGTACG
>CAYUPT010000313.1:3935-5271 GCA_964446725.1 uncultured Bradymonadales bacterium
TCACCGCGCTCGATGGCGCTGAGGAGCGCCGGCAGATCCTGGTTGTCGCCCAGTACGGTGGTGACCATCGGCAGCAGGCCCGCCAGGCTTTCGGGATCGATGCCCCGCGACTGCATCTGTTCGAGGCCCTGTCGAAGGGCGCGGTTGGCGTCGTCGGACGCCGGGGTATCGCCCAGAAGCGACGACAACTGCAACAGGTCTTGCCAGGGAGCATCCGTGGTTTCGACGGCCTGCGTCAGGGCGCGGATGGCGGCGTCGCTATCGCCGGAGTCCTCCAGGACCGTGCCCAGTAGTTGGGATAAGAACGGATTGGTGGGATCGGTGGCCCGGGCGCTTTGCAGAAGATCAATGGCTTCCGGATTCGAACTGGCAGTGGCCAAAAGGCGCCGGGCGTCGTCGGAGGTCGAGACCTGGCCGAGGATATCGGCCAGTGATGGAGCGGTCTGGGCCGGCGGTGGTGTCCCCGGCTCGTAGGAGACGACGCGAGGGCCCGGGAGCTCGGCTTGCGGCGCTCGCGTCGGCGCAGCGCCCCGGCGTGTCAGGTCCGATCGACCCAACGCCTGGAGCAACGCCGTACCCGCCGGATGGAGTTGAACGTCGAGCATGCCATCGGAGTCGGCGGATAATCCGGCGATGGCCTCCTCGAAGCGGACCCGATCTGCGATGACGCCGTCGTCGATGTCGACCGCCAACAGATCGCGGGCGATGGCATAAAAGGCGGTCTCGTCGATGGTGACCGGGGCGACGGGCTGTGCTCCCTGGCGACCATCGAGGTAGGCGTCGTCGTCGAGCCACAGCGCCGGGTGGTGGGTCTTCCAGTGGCGAATTCCGTCGGCGCCGACGCACTCGACGCCGCCGACAATGGCCCGCGGTGTGCACTGCGAGTCGTCGGTTACGCTCGTAGCTTTGCCATCTTCGGCAACCGCAGTGGTGCTGGCGAATGTGATGACACAAACAGCAATGCCGAGGGACAAATAGAACGGACGGAACCACAGCATACGTCGTGAGCCTGAGCGTGAGACGGAGTACAATTCCCGCCATCAAAAGCGATGACGGGGCGACGAGACGCCGGGGGGCACCTCGGGAGGGTAGGCGCCGGACTACGCGTCGTCGAGGCCCGGGATATCGACGCCGCGCTTGCGGGCAACCCGCTTTGCCTTGTCGTAGCCGGCGTCGGCGTGGCGGGCGACGCCCATGCCGGGATCGCTTTGAAGGACGCGCTCCAGGCGCTTTTGGGCCTCGTCGGTGCCGTCGGCGACGATGACCTGGCCGGCGTGCAGACTGTAGCCCATGCCGACGCCTCCGCCGTGGTGAAAACTGACCCAGCTCGCGCCGT
>CAYUPT010000314.1:0-5263 GCA_964446725.1 uncultured Bradymonadales bacterium
CAGTGTGTATACGCCGCCCTTCGGACAGACCCGCAATCACCAGATCGGCGACTGGTTTGCCTACGGCGACCGCGCCCAGGCCTGGACGCCGGGTGTGGGGCTGGGACTGGAAAACGAGGAAATGCCCTGGGTCGGGGCCTTTGGTGACGGGTACAGCTTCGGGCTGGTCTTTGAGGGCACGGCAGCTCCGCTGGGATTGGCCGATCAATTCTACGTGCCCTGGGCGGAGATGCGCGTCGAGCAGCTGGAGATGACCGCTGAAGAGCCCGGAGTCTACCGGCGGTGGTTTGCCGTCGGCGACGGAACCCTGGATTCGGTTCGCACCCTCGCCGCCGAATTGAGCGGCGAATCGCTGGAGGGAACGCCCACCGAGATCAGCGTCGTCGATGCGGCGTCAGAGCCCATCGAGGACGCCCGGGTCGTGGTCTTTGACGGCGACGAAGCGATTACGGCGGGCTATACCGACGCCACAGGCAGCGTCGATCTGCTCGTCGATGACGGAACCTACCGCGCCGAGATCCGGGAGGTCGCCGGTCCCCTCGAATTCGACGAAGAGATCGCAATCGACGGCGATCCCGTCACGATTGAATTACCCGAATTCGCCACCGTCGAATTCGAGGTCCGCGAGGCGGCCACCGACGAGCTCATCTCGGCGCGGGTGACCTTCGAGGATGACGACTACGGCTCCTGGTTTCAGTACGCCATCGGCGGCACGCTCACCACGCGCGTGCCGGCCACGGAATTGACGACGATGGTCAATCGGGGCATGGAGTACGACCTGTATCGGCAGCCCGTCGATTACAGCGCCAGCACCGACGAGGTCTACAGCGTCGAATTGGAGCGCGGGCTCGATACTGACGGGTGGCGAAGCGGCGATTTTCACCAGCATCTGGAGCCCAGTTTCGACAGTCGACTCCACGTCGATACCCGGGTCAAAGAAAACGTCACCCAGGGCGTTGAATTGGCGGTGCCCACCGATCACGATATCGTCAGCGATATCCGCCCGGCCATCGAACGGCTGGGCGTGGGCAGCGAGATTTCGAGCTTTCCGGGGGTCGAAATCTCGCCGCTCTACGCCCATTTCAATCTGTATCCCGTCCCCTACGAGCCATCCCAGCGCGGCCGGGGAACGATCCCACTCGCCGAGCTCGATACCGACGGTGAGCTCCAGATGCCGAGAATGCCCGAAATTGTGGAGACCGCCCGCGGATTTTCCACGGATCCCGTCGTTCAGATGAATCACCCGCGCAACGACTCGGGGATGATGAATCACGTCGGCTTCGACCCGGAATCCCATCCCGACGAGGAGACCCACGACGACTTTGCGATCGACATCGATACCATTGAGGTCATCAATCGCTACGGCGATGTCTGCTCGGTGCTCGCCGACTGGAGCGGTCTGCTCAATGCCGGAATGAATGTCACCGGCCTCGGCAATTCCGACTCCCACGACCCGGATGCCGAAGCCGGCGTGCCGCGAAATTACTTGACCATGGACCTGGAGCCGGGGGATATCGACGCCGACACGACCCGTCAGGTCCTTCGAGATGGCCAGGTCACGGTGGCATCCCACGCCTTTATCGATTTTACGGATGGGACGCTTCCAGGCGACGAAATCGATGTCGGCGACGATCACAGCGCCTCCTTTGAGCTGCGGGTTCAGACGCCGGACTGGGCGCATGCCGAACGCTTGCACGTCATCGTCAACGGCAGCGTCGTCGACACCATCGAGCGCAGCGCTGAGGACGGTGCACGTGCCGATTTTGAAGAGACCATCGACGTCGAAGTCGACGAGGACTCCTGGATTGTGTTCTGGGCCGAGGGGCCGGAGCCGACGGCACCGGTGCCGCGCTCGAAGGACGTCATCAGCTTTACGAACCCCGTCTTCTTGAATGTCGACGGCGACTCCTGGCAGGCCCCGGGACCTCGTTCCCTTGATCTCGATCCGATCGGCGGAGACTATTGCGGCTGATGGATAGATGGCCGGCAACTGCCCGGCGACTTCGCAGGGGCCAACGCTCCGATGGCAACGCTGTTTTGATGGCTGGAATTGGATGTTGGAACGACTTCTCGAGCGGTTTGACAGTGCGTTGATCAAGGCGATTCGATCCGAGGTGTGGGAACGCATCCGAACGATGGACGCCGGCCAGAACGAGTACGGCTACGACCCGTTCGGCTTTAACCCAGAGGCACTAAAGTACATCGTGCCTCTGGCGGTGGGACTGTATCGCCACTATTTTCGCGTCGAACTCCACGACATCGAGCGGATTCCCGACCACGGCCGGGTACTGCTGGTCTCCAATCACACCGGTCAGATCCCGATGGACGGGATGATGATCGCCACGGCGACGCTGACCGAAAAGGACCCTCCCCGGATGGCGCGCAGCATGACGGAGCGCTGGGTGCCGTCCATTCCGTTTATCTCCGAGATCTTCGCTCGCTGCGGTCAGGTCGTGGGGACCCGCGACAATGCGCGGATGCTGTTGGACCGCGAGGGCTGTATTCTGGTGTTTCCCGAAGGAGCCACGGGGGTCAACAAGACCTACGATAGGGCCTATGAGCTCGAGCGCTTTGGTCGGGGCTTTATGCGTCTGGCTCTGGAGACCGGGACCCCCATTGTGCCCATCGGCGTCGTCGGTGCCGAAGAACAATTGCCGTCGCTGTACAACTTCAAGGGACTGGCCAAATTGCTCGGCATGCCGGCATTTCCCATCACCCCCACCTGGCCACTGCTGGGGCCCCTGGGCGCTCTTCCGCTGCCCGTCAAATACCGGATTTATGTCGGGGAACCGATGCATTTTGAGGGCGATCCCGATGACGAAGACCGGGTCGTCAGCGCCAAGGTCGACCGAGTCAAAGACGCCATTCGAACAATGCTCGATCGAGGTCTCGACGAGCGCGAAGGAGTCTTCTTTTGAGCAGACGATCGCGACGAGAACGCAAGCCGCGCGTTGTCATCACCGGCATCGGTGGAAATCTGGGGCGCGCCGTCGCTCGACGGCTCCACCGCCACTACGATGTCATCGGGATCGACCGGCGCACCGTGCGCCATATGCCCAAAGATATTGAGATCGAACAGGTCGATATTCGGCGCCGCAGCGTCGAAGACGTATTTCGGCGCCAGGATATCGAGGCCGTCGTCCATCTCAATATCATGCACGATCCGCGCAGTGAGCAAGACGAACATCACCACTTCAATATTGTGGGAACCCAGAAGATCTTCGGGCTCTGTGCCGAACACCGGGTGCCGAAGGTCGTCGTGTTATCCAGTGCCAATGTCTACGGGCCCGATCCGAGTAATGACCAGTTTTTGACCGAAGAAGCGGCCCTGATGGGCGGCCAGAACTTCGAGGCGATCCGGGATCTGATCGCCCTCGATATGTTCTGCAACACCTTTTTCTGGCGCCATCCCGAAATTGAGACGGTCATCCTTCGCCCGGTCCATATCGTCGGTCGGGTCAATAACGCGCCGAGCAAATACCTGCGACTGGAGCGGCCACCGACGATTCTGGGCTTCGATCCGATGGTCCAGCTCATTCACGTCGAAGATGTGGTCACGGCCATCGATCGGGCACTGACTCCCGGCATTCGCGGAGTCTTTAATATCGCCGGTCCCTCGCCGGTGCCGCTGTCCTTTGTGCTCGACGAATTGGGTCGAAGTCCGCGCCCGCTGCCGGAACCGCTGCTCAAGATGATGCTCAAGACGGCCTGGACGCTCAAATTGAGCGACTGGCCGGTGCCGGAATTAGATCATATCAAATATGTTTGCATGGTCGACGACTCGTTGGCCCGCGACCAGATGGGCTTTGAGTCGAGCTACGACATCCACGACATCGTCCGCGATGTCGACAAGGGGCCTCGCCCCTGGTGAGCGATGGGCGGCGGCGATACAGCGCCTTTGCGCCGCAGCGATATGCCGACGGTCGAAACCCCCGGGCGTCGGCCTGAATTTTTAAAATGAGTCTTGGGGATGGGAGCAATTCCCACTATACTCAGTTTAAGTGCAATTTTTAGAGGTGGGGGAGTATCGACACCATCGCTCGAATTTGAGTGGTATGACCCCCGGTCACCGCCGCGTTGGTGTGAGATTTTCAGGGCTTTGTAAATCCGTACCGGGGCGGAAATTGGGATAACCGATTTAGCTATCTATCTGGAGAGCTTATGGATTTGGAAAAGGATGTGTATACCACGTTTGAAGCGGCCGATATTTGCAACGCCAACATCACGTCGATCAAAAACTGGATCGACGGCGGTGAGCTCCAGGCATTTAAGACGCCCGGCGGCCACTATCGCATTGAGCGCAAGGTGCTCGACAATTTCTTGAATCGCCATGAGATGCCCAATCCCTTTGCTCGCCGGGAGCAAAAGCGGATCTTGCTGATCCATCCCCAGGTGGAATTGGTCGAAGAATTCAAAAGTGAATTTGGGGACCAGCACCACTACGAATCGACCGACGATCCGGTGGATGCGCTGTTGCGACTCGGCCAGTGGAAGCCCGATGCCGCCGTCGTCGACGCCGCAATCGACGAGTTGGATGTCGTCGACCTGTGCCAGAGCGTCGGAGAACACGTCGACCTTGCAAATGTCGATCTGGTGGTGGTCTTTGAAGGAGGCGACGAACTGGTGGACTCACTTCGAGAGGCCGGGGCGGATTATCTCGTGGAGCGAGACGGCGGATTGGCCGATATATTCGGCGCCGTCGAACGGGCCATTCAGTAGCCCGATGTCATTTCGGGAGGCGGCGGACCGCCGAGGGTCTGTTTTCAGAAGCTGTCAAAATAATGTCGGACCGAGCAGCCCAAGACTACTCGGTCGCGATGCTCTCAGCGCACCCCAAGAGTATGCGGCCCCAGCCGGCTCTATGTCAGCAAACTCATTCACCACCGGAATGAACCCGGTGGGGTCGTCCGGTCCACGGCGGCCCCAACCGGCTCTATGTCAGCAAACTCATTCACCACCGGAATGAACCCGGTGGGGTTTTCCGGTCAACGGCGGCCCCAACCGGCCTCGGGCCGCTGGGGAGCAAAGTTTGAGAACATTTAAATCCGTCGGGCCTTGACGGTGATGGCGTCACCGGCCTGACTGTGGTCGCTGATCTCGAAGCCAGCGCGCTCGATGCGGCGAAGCAACTCGTCGCGAGAAAACCAGTGAAATTCCGTGGGGAATTCGGCGGCGCGCTTGAGCATCCGTCGCAGCAGTCCCTTGCCGAGCACAAAGGTGCCGATGACACAGACACCGTTGGGCTCCAGGACGCGTGCGAAGT
>CAYUPT010000315.1:0-5230 GCA_964446725.1 uncultured Bradymonadales bacterium
ATGAACGGGTATTCCTCTAACCAGAGTGATTTGCGATGAGAGCTACGAGTTTTTCCAACGGATCGGGGCTGTCGAGGCCGTTTACCCTACTGCTGGCGGTGTGTGCGGTGGTGCTGATGGTGTGTGTCGGTTGTACCGAAGAAGAGGTACCGTCGGAACAGCAAAATCAGGACGCAAACGACGAGGTCCCGGATGCCGGCGATGACGTCAACTCGGACAACGAGGATTCGAATTCCGAGCAAAACGACGACGATAACGACAACGACGAAGAGCCGGAGCCGACCTGCGAGGAGCTCGAATGCGACGATGGCGAGGACTGCTATCACGGGGCCTGCTACGACGTCTGCGACAGTGATCTCGACTGCTCCGGCGACAACACCATCTGCAATACCGGTCGCTGCGTCGACGTCGAATGTGGCGATGTCAGCTGTGAGGAGGGCATGGAGTGTTTTCGCGGACGTTGCTACGACGACTGCACCACCAATTCCGATTGTGGAACCGGCGGAGGCATTACCTGCGAGGATGATGACGACGGCGTCGGGGCCTGTGTGCCGCTCGATGATCAGTGCGAAGGGCTGGAATGTGCCCAGGTTAACTGCCCGGTCGGCGAGCCGACGACGGTGACCGGCACCGTTCATATCCCCTCCGGCGACTATCCGCTTCCCAATGTCACGGTCTATGTGCCCCAGGAGGATCTGGAGCCGCTTCCCGAGGGCGCGACCGATGCTTCCTGTGAGGACCTGCTAACCGGCGATCCGCTGACCCAGACGGTTACCGACATTGACGGCGAATTCGAGTTGCCGAATTTCCCGGTGGCCGAAGAGGCGTCACTGGTCGTGCAGATCGGGAAGTGGCGCCGGGAAGTCGAGATCACCGACCTCGATCCCTGTGCGACCAACGAGCTCGACGACGAGTTGACCCGTCTTCCAAAAAATCAGTCGGAGGGCACGTTGCCGCGCATTGCCGTGGCCACCGGAAGCTGTGACGCTTTATCCTGTCTGGTGCATGCCGTCGGACTCGACGACGACGAATTCACCCCCGAAGACGAAGACGGAGCGGTCAATATCTACGATGGCGGAGGCGGCGGCAGTTTCGCCTCCGGTGGCTCTTTTACGGATGCCGAGGACTTCTGGAGTTCGGGTGCGACGATGGAGCAATACGATATTTTCCTTGACTCCTGTAACTGCCAGCAGCCTTCGGCAGACGGCAAGTCGACTCTGGCGCTGTTGGCGTTTCCCGAGTTTCTGCGCGCCGGCGGACGGGCATTTCTGTCGCACTACGAGGTGGAGTGGCTGAGATACGGAACCGACGACATGCAGTCGGTGGCCACCTGGTATGAAAGCAGCGGGATCGGCGGCGGCTCGGGATACGTGGAAGTCGACACCAGCCACGCCGAGGGCCAGGAAATGTACGACTGGCTCGATGCGAACGACGCCCTGGACGCCAGCGGTACAATTGACCTCAGCGCCGACCGGTACTCCGTGGAGAGTATCAATGAAAGCGTCTCCAAACAGTGGTTGTTTTATCCCGTGGAAGACGACCCGAATTACTTCTCATTTAATATGCCGCTGGGGACCGAGGGCGACGACGCCGCTGGTCGAGGCGTCTTTGCCGACCTGCACTTGACGAGCGGAAGCGCCAGCAATTTTCCCAATGGCTGCAGCAGCGGCTCCCTGGACCCCCAGGAGGAGGCGTTGGTCTACATGCTCTTTGACCTGTCGGCCTGCATCGCCCCCGAATGCGAGCCCATCGAATGCGAAGACGTCAAAGGCCAGTGCGGTATTCACGCCGACGAATGCGGTGGGACCATCGAATGCGGCGAGTGCTGCACCGGGTTTGAAGAACCCTGCGAAGAGGACAATGAGTGCTGTGATGAGTTCGTGTGTGGCGATGATGACCTCTGCGTGCCGCCAGAGTGATGTCGCTCACATGAGCGACGGTGAATCGCAGCGATGAGGACTGATGATGACCGGTCGGCGGAGACGCCGGCCGGTATTGCACGTTTTGGTTCCACCAATTTTGGCATACATCGAGTCGATATGATTGGATTTTCCAGTTGGTACCCACTGAGTGACGAGGGGCTCAACGAGCACGGACCGCGGGAGGCGGCGGCGATTCAGATTCGCCAAAAGGAGGGACTTGTCGACTATCCGTCGGGCAAAAGCGCGATGGTCTGGTACGGCTACAGCGATGACGATGCGGTGGCGATGCTGCGCGAGGTCTTCGGCGATGAACTCGACGAAGCCGGGGCCCGAGGATTTGGGCAGTTGCAGTTTCGGTATATGACCGGCGACAACGGCGCCCGCCAGTCGCTGGAGAAGGTGGCCCGAAAATTCGTGGGGCGCTTCGGACGTACGCCGATACTGAATCGATGGGACGGGCAGTGATGCCGATCGGGGCCGTCAGCGGCGGTCGAGCCAGCCGCTGACGGAGGGCGCCTGGCTTGTGGTGATGTAGTCCGGGCGGTGTCGTTCGATGGCGTCCAGTACGTCGGGCATTAAATTAAAGGACCAAAAGCCGAGGTCCCAGTTGCGGGAGTCGTAGGCCTGGAGGTCGGCGCTCTGCGTCCACTTGGGGTGGGTGGAGACCATGTCGATGCCGATGTCGTCGGGGTACTGGTCGAGGGGAACGGATTGGCTGTCGAGAGGACGCGGGATGCCCTGAAGGGCGGACATGCGGACGCGATGGGGGCCGTCGCGAAACTGGTGGTAGTCCGGAGATTCGTCGATTTCGACGAGCAGCCGCGGGTCGAAGGCCATGACGATAATTTCGACGTCGTAGTCGTGGTCCTGTGCGGAGGCGATGGTCTCCCGGGCCATGTCGATGACGCATTCGGCGTGAAGCTGGCGCTGGCGGTCGCTGTGGGCATCGGCTTTGTTGTCGGTGACAAAGCCCTTGAGTTCGATAAGCAGTGTGAATTCGTCGTGATGACGGGTCAGCGGCAATTCGTCTTCGGTGCGCTGTACGAGCGCGTCGTTGACGGCTTCGACGGCATCGATGGCGTCGACGGCTTCGTCGGGATTGTCCAGGTCGTGAGCCATCAGACAGCGCTCTTCTTCGCCGGACCAGAAGGTGTCGAGTTCGATGCCGTCAAAGGGCGGGCGCTGGCGCTCGGAGTCGACGAGTTCCATCGATTGCTCGAGGGTCCACATCAGGCTGTCGTTTTCCGGATCCGCCGGTTCCTGGCAGTTGGCGTTGTGGCAGATAACGCGCGGTTGATAGGTGTTATCGCCGCAGCCGACGCCGAAGGCGAGGGCGGACACTACGACCGCTACGGGCGCTGATATCGGGAAGGGCAGCGGTGTTCGGAAAGCGTCCATTACTCGACCCATTGCTGGTAGAAAAACCGGGCGAACATCCCGAAGCGGATCCGGTCGATGTAGTGGCGCGCGGAGTCGGAGCGAAATCGATCGCCGGCGACGCCGCCGCCGTGTTTGACGACCATTGTCGACATCTCAATGCCCCACTGGCCGCCGATGCGGCCGTCGAAAAAGGTCGGTAGATCCAGAGCCGCTCCCACCACCAGATTGTGTTGGAATTGAGCTCCATCGACGAGTGGCACGGTGTTCAGTCGCCAACCCATGAGAGGCTCGATGGTTCCCGCGCGCCAAAACCCGACGGCGTCGGTGGTCGTTCGCCCGTCGGTCCAGAACATGGGATCGACGACGAGCAGTCCCCGAAAGGCCGGAGTTCGCCAGGCGATATCGAGTCGAAGGGCGCGCACGCCAAAATCGGTGCGCACATTGGCGCCGGCTTCAAATGCCCAGGATGTGGACGCAGAGTGGTCGGCGGCCGGTTGGGCATCGTCGGTCGATGCCGTGTCGGCGCCAAAGGCCGGAGGGGCGGCGGCGAGCACCCAGGCGGCGGCCAATATTGCAGCTGCCGATATGTGGATACGTCTCATGGTGTCGTCTCCGCGGTGTGATGTTGTTCTCACCTCAACGCCTCGAATCTACACCAGGGAGACGGGATTGCCCACCGGCACAGCGCCGTCACCTGGGCTGTCGTTGTTCGAGCAGGCCGGGATGCGCCACTACTGCTCATATCGGCCACGGGGCTCAGGTGGCGTCTTTCATCGTCAGATGGGCGACAAAGCGCGAAAGGCGGCGCGGGATGAAGCGATTGAGCCAGGTGTTAAAGGCGTTGAGGTAGCCGGGAACGATGGACATGCGCTGTTTGAGCATGGCCTTGATGCCAATTTCGGCGACGGTGGCAGAATCCATCATCGACAGCTTCTGGTACCAGGTGCGCCGGGACTGGCCGGCGCTGTCGAAGAATTCGGTTTCGGTGACGCCCGGGGAGACCACGGTGCAACTGACACCGTGAGGCCGCAGCTCGAAATCAATCGCCTCGCCCCAGCTTCGAATAAAACTCTTGGCCGCCGAGTAGGCGGCGTAATTCGGAGAGGGCTGGAAGGCGCCGATGGAGGCGACCTGCATCAGCCGGCCCCAGCCGCGGTCGACCATATCTTCGGCGAAGAGGCGCGTCAGTTGGACCGGCGTGAGGACGTCGAGGTTGAGCATCGTCTCGTAATCCTCACAGGATGAGTCCAAAAATTTTCCGGCGATACCAAAGCCGGCGTTGTTCAGAAGGATATCGACGGTATGACCGCGTTCGCCGACCTCGCCGTATAGCTCGGCAGCTGATTGAGGGCGGGCGAGATCCATGGAGATGAAATCGGCGTCGACGCCGTGGTCTTCGGTAATGTCGGCAGCGACTTCGCGTAGTCTCTCCTCTCTTCGAGCGACGAGAATGACGTCGGCACCGCGGGCGGCGAGCCGGTCGGCAAAATCGACGCCGAGTCCGGCAGAAGCTCCGGTGATCAGGGCGGTTCGGTTGTCGAGCGCGGAGGCCATGGCAGATCCTTATGGAGCGAACCAAGTGGGGCGTAGATCGGGGAGAGCAGTAGAGTCCGGTACCACCGAGGGAAGTGCAAGGTTGCGGTCAGGACCGGTGGTCGACTTCCCGCAGATAGGCATCGATGATGTCGTTGAGCCATTGCAGTTCTCGGCGGGCAGCGCGGTGGCCGTCACCGCCGTCGTTGTCGTCGACAAATAGCAGGTTGCCGAAGACGATGGGCTCATTGTGGGCAGAATCGATCTGGATAGCCTCCGGTCTGTCGGCATCGGGTTCGACGACCAGGGCGCGGGCCGTGACATCGTCGCGCCGCAACACCGTCTCGGTGCGCCGCCCAGAAGCGGTGTCGTCGCTGTAGGAGGTGTGGTCTTCG
>CAYUPT010000316.1:0-5229 GCA_964446725.1 uncultured Bradymonadales bacterium
GTGGTGGCGTGGGGTTGGTACGCGGGTACTGTAATCACTGGCGCTGTGGGTGGAAACCCCTTTGACGTCGCGGGCACTTTGATTGACCGCGCAGGAATCCGGACACTGGACAATGAGGGCCGCAAACACCTATACGAATCTCCCTGTAACAATGTGTTGTTGGCTGGAGGACCAGAGACGTATGACGGCTCAAAGAGAAACCACACACTGGACACTTTATGTCGATGAGTCCGGTGACTTGAGTCAGCCGTCGGCCTATGTCGTACTGGCCGGCGTCGCCGTTCCTCATCGGGCAGAGCCGATGTTTCGGGCCAGGCTTAAAGCCGGCTTAAAGAACGCGGCTCCGTTAGTTCCGTGGCCTCCCCATCGGTGGCTGGTGACCAAGGCGGTGATGTATCCTCTGTGGTATCTCCAACACGAGGACCCGGAGCTTCCGGCGCATATCATCGAACACTTCGACCGCGCCATTGAGATCTGGAAATCCAGCGCTCCGGGCGTCTTGGCCAATATCCGGACCCGACTGGGCAACGGTGAAGAGCCGACGCCGGGACAGCTCTCGCATCTTCGCAAGCAACTGGCAGAACGCGACCCGTCGGCGCTGGAACATCTCGACGACTACTACCAGCAGTGCCGTGCAGACATAGACATCGCGCTTCGAGGTGCCTGCAGACAGCGTCCACTGAGCTTTTTGGCCGAAGAGACCCACCCCGGCGACGCCATTGACAATGACACCGACGAGGAGCGCTATTTTCACCTTCTGGTGGCCCTTCTGCAGCGCGTCGGCGACGCACTTCGCCGTCTCGACGGTCACCACACCGTCACCGTCCACCTCGCACAGCGCTGGGCGAAACACCCCGATCTCCCGGCTTCCCGGAGCCCCTCGTCGCCGGTGGGATTATCGCTGAACCGACATCATATCACCACCGCCGCCAGTCGCGTCGACTCCCCGGAGCACGACGCGGGAGCGATCCGCACCGTTCGATACTCGTCGGGGCAGATATGGGATTACGACGCCGATGTCGACCCCGGAATTGTCATCGCCGACTTCATGGCGAATCACTGCTTTCGCTACGCCGGTCGCTACGGAACGCGCAATTCCGACGCCGGTCTCCGGCACCTCCGAAAGCGATTCGAGAACGCCTTTGCGACCAAGATGTCCAGCGGCACACCGCCACTCGCCCACGTCACGGCCACCGGAGAGGCGCGAGACAGCATCCGCCGGGCGCGCCAACCGAATATCGCCGAGACCGACGCCAACCGGTTTCAACTGGACGTCGGCGACGTCACCCGGCGCTGGACTGCTGAACAAGCCAATCAGTGGATTGAATACTTCTGTGCGAGACCCACGCAATGAAATTATACGAAGCTCTGGACACGATGCTGAGCAACGACCCCGATCTGCCGGATTCCGAGCTCCAAGAGGCGCGACGCATCACCTACACAGAACTCCAGGAGTTGGCGACGTTCGTCAACGCCGGGGTTCGCGATGATGTGATTCAAGAGGTCTTTTTAGCACTGCACCACAGTGGGACAGAACTCAACGAACAAAGCGATGCCAGTGCCCGGGGGCTTCTGCGACGGTCGCTGGCCAACAAGGAGAAGACCTTTTACCGCAAGCAAAAGAGCGTCCGCAGTAGACGCCAGAACTTCAAAGAACAAAGTTCGGACGCCAATCAATCGGTCAGGGGGGATTTCTCGGAGTTCGATCTGCGCTCCAGCGTCGCCGACTCCCACGAGTTAAAGGAAGTATGTCAGAACTCGTCGATTATCGGCGATATTGACTCCGCCGACCAGATCCGGACCCGGCTCTACGACTTTTTGCTCGAACACGTCGCATCCAGTATGATATCGCGCTCCGACGCCGTGGAGCGTGCACGGCAGGATATCGCCAATATGCGAGCGTTGAGCAACGAGAAGACAACTCTCGAGGAGCTGGTCACTGAGGAGGTCGGCGACGAGGCCGACGACGATCAGCGACGCAGGGCGCGCAACAGCCTGCACACCCGACACCGGCGTACGCGAACTCGAATAAAAGAGTGGATCGAGGCCCGAGAAGACGCGGCCTTAAAAGAGGAACTGGGATGCGAATTATCCCCATTTGACCGCCGGCTATTGCTGTTGACCATCCGAGATATGCGACTGCGCCGGGCTTCCGACAACGGGTGATCACCCGTGGCAACTGTCATTAGTACATCGACTCTGCGTCTCATAAGTACAAGGCCCGTGTCACAGAGACACTGGACAACGGATACGCAGCGTTTTAGCGATTCGTCGACGCCACCGCCCAACGCCCAGCACCGGTCGGCTGGCTCGACGCTTCGATACAGATGGAGCCTTTCCATGAGCACCGAAATGACCGCCAGAAAACTCGCATCGCTCGGACTACAGGATAGTGCTGTCGGAGATTCGATCGACATCGAACTCGGCGGCTCCGACGATGGGGTCGCGAAAGGATTTGTGGCGACGGAAAACCCTGTCGACACTGAGATGTTCCAGGCTATGGAGACCACCTTCTTGGATGTTGGCCCCGCCGACGCGATGGGGTTTCGCATCGCCGTCGCCGATGATTGGCCACAATTGCTCCGCATCTGGACACCGGGACCTGATTTCGATGTGCGTCCCGACAGTGCCGATGGCGTTCATCACACCGATGACGAGGAATTCTACATTGAATCCGACGCCATCGACGGGCCCGTGGCAATTATCCGCGACGGCGAGGGCATCGTCCTCGAACAACGGGACCATCGATTAAAGGTCACTCAACTGGTGCGGCTCGCACCGGCCCTGACACACGACGCCTCGCTCGACAGCCCCTTAAAAGAGTGGCTCGACGACTCGCTGGAGTCGTGGCTCGTCGACATTGCGAGGTCGAAGCTAGAGCGCCGCGATATGTGGCAGGAATTCGTCGCCCTGGGCCTGGTTTATCGACTCAAGCGGCCGAGATCCTCGGAAGACGCAGCAGAGATGGTGGAATCGCTACTCGAGGGCCGACGGTCACTCGACGACTTCGACCGCGAACTCCAGTGGGCAAACCAACTCGACGATGTCGTCGTGGAGCGGATCATCGCTCGTGCACTGACGGCGATCGAGCACCTGGAGGAGCGACTCGTCGAACTCGCCGAGGCCTTTGATAACGGCGCGATCATATTGCGACGTGAAGTGCTGGACGTGGCCCACCGCCGCGACGATATCAGTTCCGCACTGGCCCTGCTCAAAAATAACGCGAGCACAGTTCGGCTGCAGGCCGCACTGCGCGACGTCGATGAACTCGGTCACCGCTTCATCGAGGCCTGTCGCTCAGAATTCGATATCACCGATGATCAACGACTCCGCCACGCCAGCGTGACCGATCCCGAGGGCTGGTGGGTACAACTCGCCGTCGACGAGACACCATGACACGCCATCATCCCTGCTATCAGGGACGTCACAGCCACAACACATCGAACGAACCCAATCTACAGCGCGTCCTGGGGGCTGGCCCCTGGTTTTGGCCTCCGCAGATCGATGTCGAAGCCCGCGAAGTGGCCCGTCAGCACTGCCCGGCCGGTCCGCCGGATGCCCAGCCCGGCCAGATTCCACTACTCGCATACAACAAATCATCGACGGGAAGCGGCGTCGGAAGCCTGTGGGTCCTGGCCCCGGAGTGCAGTACCGATGAGGACGGGGTCCGGGATTTTCGCCCCGCAGCCCGCAAAATCTGGCGCAATGCCCTGGCGGCGGTTCCCCGATCGGTTCCCGTCATTCGGCGCCCACTCGACGTCGCCGGCAACCGTCCACCACCGGCCCGCGAGGTCGGCCACCACGGCAACAACTCGGCTCGCGTCCTCGACGGGAGCTCCTTTGGACTGGCCTTCGCGCTGTCGATTATCTCCCGGGTATTCGACATTGCCCTTCCCGATGACATCGCCGCCACCGCCACCATCGACAACATGGGCAACACCGATGAGGTCGATGCCCTGGACGCCAAGCTCTCCGTTTTGCGCGACTTCGCGCCCGGTGTTCGCCGCTGTTTCGTGGCCTGCGAGCAATCGGACCTACCGGACTCCTCCCTCGGCGGCGTGGAGTTGATCCGAGTCAGTTCGGTGCGCGAGGCGGTCGACAAGATTTTTCCCGACCTCGCCAGGCGAATCATCGACATTGACCGCGACCGCCGCCCCGAGTTCATCGACGAGCTCTTTGAGGTCGCCATCAGCCTCCAGGGCCGACTCAGCAGTTGGAAAGTCGTCGCCGACACCGCTGCGATGGCCCTCGAGAAATGGGAGGACCTCAACGCCAGAGAGACCGCCAAACTACAGATGACCCATTCCTTTGCCGCCCGTCATGAAGGCCACCAACAGGAGCTCGAATTACCGAAACGAGACTGGATCGACGAAATCGCTCAACCGTTTCGACTCCGGGCACTGGCCCATCTGACACAACAATCGACGAGTACCACGGTGCCCGAACCGCAGCGGGTTCTCGACTTCGTCAACCCCTATCTCGAGACCGGTCCCGACGCCTTTGGCGACCACCTGCGGCTGATGGGAGCCATGGGACGGCTTCACTACACGTGCACTGAATTTCAAAAGGCCCTCAAGTTCCAACGCGATGCCGTCGATGGCTGGTTTGACCGGCGCCTCTACGGCGAAATGTCCTATCCCCTCTCCTTTGCCTGGCTGACCGCTGGCTCCGCCGGATTCCATGGCGACATCGACGATCTCAAAAAATACGAAAAAAAATGGAAGGCCCACGCCGGTGCCAACCCAAAGGGGTTCTCCTACGTCAGAGTCTGTCGAGGCCGGGCCATGACTCAATTGGGCCACCACGACGAGGCACTGGAACTCTTGGAAGAGATCATCGACGACGGGCCGGCCGACGTGGCACCCACTCTGCGGGCGATGGCCCTTCGTTGGATGCTCTACATCCTGCGCCACCGCCACAGCTCGGAGGACATCGAGGCCCGCAATAACGAGCTAAAAGCTCTGGCCGCCGACTGCGACCGGGCACACAAATTCGAATTGCTCCGACGACTCGACGCGGCCCTCTTCGACGAAGACCAGCATCGGGCCCTGGAGTTGGCCGACGACTATCTCGAGGCGTTTCCACAGCCGGCTCGCTACATGCTCGAGGCCAGTGGTCGGCCGCGGGCGCAGTGGCCGGCATTCATCCAGCAATATATCTTTGAGTGATCGCCGGTCCAGATCGGCGGCCTCGTGAGATTTTCGCGGGCTATCGTCGAGATGAATCGGG
>CAYUPT010000317.1:0-5224 GCA_964446725.1 uncultured Bradymonadales bacterium
ACGAGGGGCGTGCAATCGCCTCCTACAGATGCCGGAGGACCGACGCCATCAAGGAGTCGTTGCAGCATCGGCCGGCAATCATGCCCAGGCGGTGGCGCTGTATGCCTCGAAACTCGGGATTTCGGCAAAGATTGTGATGCCCGAGGGAACGCCACTCGTTAAAGTGACGCGCACCCGGAATTTCGGCGGGGAGGTCGTGCTACACGGGGCGAATTTTGATGACGCCTACGATTACGCCCGAGAATTGTGTGAAGAGGAAGGGCGGATCTTCATCCATCCGTTCAATGACCCGGCGATTATTGCGGGTCAGGGAACGATCGGACTGGAGCTTCTGGAACAAAATCCCTATCTGGACACCATTTTGGTGCCGATTGGAGGAGGCGGGATGGCGGCCGGAATCGCGGTGGCGGTCAAGGAGACGAATCCGAAGATCCGCGTCATCGGGATTGAGGCGTCGGTGTTGGCTTCCATGAAGTCGTCGATCGAAGCGGGATCGGTGGTGGAGATGCCGGCGGCGCAGACGTTGTGCGACGGGATCGCCGTTCGCCGCGTGGGCTCAATACCCCACGAAATTCTGTCGGAATACCTGGATGATATCGTGACGGTTTCCGAACGCGAGGTCGCCGGCGCCGTCCTCAATGTATTGGAGACCGAAAAAATGATCGCCGAGGGAGCCGGGGCGGCATCGATTGCGGCGCTGGCGGCCGGGAAAGTACCGGATATCGAGGGGCGTCGGGTGTGCGCTGTCATCAGTGGTGGTAATATCGACGTCAATGTACTGGCCCGGATCATCGAGCGCGGACTGGCAGCGACGGGTCGTATTTACCTGCTCGACCTCCAGTTGCAGGATACCCCGGGAGCGCTCGCGGAGGTCTTGCATTTGATCGCTGAGATGGATGCCAATGTACTGGAGATCCACCACAACCGGACGTTTGCCGAAGACACGTCGATGGGCATGACGAATGTGGAATTGAGGTTGGAAACTCGCGGAGAAGAACATATCGATCGAATGCGCGACAAGCTCAAAGCGGAAGGCTATCACGTGTTGGAACGAAGCTAGGCCGTGTCTTGCTCCCATCGTCGGTTTTCCGACCAGGAGGAGAGCGAGATGTATGTATCGACGATTCTCTGTTGGTTTGGCAGTGGGCGACGAGTTGGGAGCGAAAGTGGAATGGATGGGTTTGGTACCATCGATAGACGGTCGATGAAGAGGGACGTGCAGCAGATGCGAAACGTGTTAATAGCGCTGGCGTTAGGCCTGGTGGCAGTAGGGGCTGTGGCCTGCGACGGATCATCTCCGGAATCAGAGGAGCCTGAACCGTCAGAAGAGTATCATTCGCCATTCGTCATCAGGGCCGATGGTGATTTTCAATTTGAGAAGGTGACATTTACGGATGTGGGGCTTGCTTCCCCGGCTTCGGGACCGGCCGAGCAATTCGTGCTGGAGGCGATCGCCGAGTCGTTGGCCTATGAGTTCAATCAGCGGGAGTCCTTCGATTTTGATAGCGGGGTGGAGTACGAGGAGTCGCTTCGAGACCCGGACAATCATCTATTTTGCGATCGGCAGCATCTATACGTGGCACTGTGGCGAGGGTACGAACCGGAGCGATGGGGGTACTCTCTGTGGTCGGGCTGCCATGAACAACAGAAGTTTGCCTGGGAAGAGGTTCCGGACAGAGTCGATGAAGCCAGTGATATCCTGACGCGTGTCGAGCCGTTGACCGAAAGCATCGTCGACGATGTGGAGGCAGCCGTCGATGAGAATTGTTTTTCGAAGGTGTGTTAGACACCTCCCAGCCCCTGCTGTCGATAGTTTCAATCGGGGTGGGGGCAACGAATCAGGTCTCGGTTTTTTGGACGCGGTCGCGTCCGACAAAAACGGCAATGGCGGCGACGAATAAGAGGAGTATGACGAAGAGCAAGAAGCCGAGCCACAGAAACATCCGGTAGTCCCAGCCGTGCATATTCGCCATATTGATGATGGTCCACATCGGTCAGTCCCTCTGGTAATGATGGCCGCGGAATGTCGGGGGCGCAGCGAACTTCGCACTGACCGTGAAGTTATACGCTAGCTGGGGTCGACAAAGAGCAAATGACCTCGACGCCCAGGCGTCGAGGTCATTTGATGATGGAGAAGATGGGATTGCGTCACTGCCAGGTCCCGGTAGCCGGCTCGTTCGGTGTCCGGAGCCGTCAGGGGGCGAGGACGACTTTGATGCAGTCGTCCTCTTTTTGTTGAAACATTTCGTAGGCCGCCGGGCCCTCGACGAGGGGAATGCGGTGGCTGGTGATGAAGGTGGGATCGATGTCCCCATCTTCGATTCGGGACATTAGCGGTTTGAGGTAGCGCTGCACGTGTGTCTGGCCCATCTCAAAGGTCAGCCCCTTGTTGAATGCGGCGCCGATCGGCAATTTGTCGACAACACCACCGAAAACCCCGGGGATGACAACGGTTCCGCCCTTACCGCAGGCCATAATCGCCTGTCGCAGCGCGTGGGGGCGGCCGGTTTCGAGGCGCAGCGATTGTTTGGCCTTGTCGTACCAGTCGGAGATGCCGGCACCGTGGGCCTCCATACCGACGGCTTCGATACAGACATCCGGACCGCGGCCACCGGTAATCTCCCGGAGGGCCTCGAGAATCGGGTCATCGTCGAAGTTCAAGATTTCCGCATTGGCATCTCGGCGTGCACGAGCCAGGCGCTCTGGAACGTGATCGATTGCGATGACACGTTCGGCGCCGAGCATGTAGGCACTCTTGATGGCGAATAGACCGACGGGACCACAACCCCAGACGGCGACGGTGGCACCGGGATCGAAGTCTGCGACATCGGCGGCCTGATATCCGGTGGGAAAGACGTCCGACAAGAACAGTGCCTGCTCGTCGTCGATGGCATCGGGGACTTTGAGGGGACCGACGTCGGCGAAGGGAACGCGGACGTATTCGGCCTGTCCTCCGGCATACCCGCCGAAGAGATGGGAGTAGCCGTAGATGCCGGCCGGAGAATAGCCAAATGCCTGTTCGGCCATCCCGGCATTGGGGTTGGAGTTGTCGCACAAAGCGAAGTCGTCGTCGTGACAGAAGTGGCAATTGCCACAGGCGATGGGGAAGGGAACGACGACGCGATCACCGCGCTGGAGGTTGTCGACCTCGCCACCGGTCTCGACGATGGTGCCCATGAATTCATGGCCCAGAATATCGCCCTCTTTCATGGAGGGAATTAATCCATCGTATAAATGGAGGTCCGATCCGCAGATGGCAGTTCTCGAGACTTCGACGATGGCATCGCGGGGATTGATGATGGTGGGATCGGGAACATCTTCGACGCGAATATCTTGCTGTCCAAACCAGCAAAGTGCTTTCATGGTAGTTGCTCTCCGTGATGTGGGTGGAGATTGCGTAAGGACCGACGAGTGCGGCGGATTCGTGACCTATCGAAGTAGTCGCTGAACCCGGCCCGGCTCTTCGCGACCTCCTGCGGAGGGTTGACCGATGATGGTCGGCATCTCGCCGGTCTCGAGTAGTTGCTTGAAGCTGCGCAGATCTTCGCGAATAAATTGATTCTGGAGGCGTTCGAAAAAGTGGCCGACCTGGTGTCCCAATTCGCCGGCCGGTGGCCGATAGAGGATGCGCACGTGAAGTTCGGTGGCCTCGCCGTCAAAGATGGGGCGAAAGGTGACGTAGCCCTCGTTGTACAGATCAGAACCCTCGACGGATTTCCAGGCGATTAACTCGTTGGCGCGATCCTCGAGGATCCGTGCCGTCCACTCCAGATGAATATCACCGGGAAGCCGTGCGACCCATCGAGAGCGATTGTGGTCGATGCTGTCGATGGATTCGATGTGGCGAAGAACGCGCGGAAGGTTCTCGAAATTGTGCCAGAATTCGTAAATGTCGCCGACGGGGCGCTCGATGGTCATCGACGCCGCCAATTCGACGGGACTCGTCGCTCCGGTGTGCAGGGCCATGCGTTTTAGGGAACGACCGACGAGATTGCTCTGAGAGATCCCGCGGAATGCAATTGCGGCGCCGGCGCCGGCAACGAGCAGGCCGCTGAGGCCCTGGCGCCGAAGTAGTCCGTAGGCCGCAAGCGCAGAACCGCCGAGGAGACTTCCCCAGTGAACGGCATCGAGGCCCGGTTCGTGGTCGCGGTGCGACGACCGTTGCAGTGCTCGGTCGCCCTCCAATGACATCGGTGCATAGGGATGTTGTGACATCGCTTCCTCCGCGAAGGTGGCAAAGAGAATGTGGAGGCCGACAGCGCCCCCCGGTGAATCGAATGTATGGGACACTTCGGAAGGTATTCGGCAGATGGCACTCGTCCAGTTCCTAGAACAAATTTACGGCAGGAATACCCCGATGTTACCATGTGTTACCTGCAGGGCGTTTGGGGGTAGCAGGAGCGACGCGATGGATGAGTACGACAAATTTTGCACACCGGGACAGACTTCATGAATGACGATGGCCGCGATCCAATTCTCCAGCAACAGCTCGACGAATGCGGGGTCCGTCGAGATCAGGCGCCCACCCTCGAGCAGTGGCAGCAATTCGTCGATGGCGTCGACGAAACCTATTCGGAGATGACGGATGGGATGCTGATATTGGATCGGAGTTTCGACAAGATGATCCGTCACGCCGTCGACGGCTTTTTTATTCACGACACGCGCGGTGAGATCATCGATGCCAATCAGGCGGCCTGTGACATGCTCGGCTACAGTCGGGAGGAGATGATGTCACTTCATGTCGCCGACTTCGAGTTGGAGCTCGATCCGGGGGCGATGTGGGATGATATGACTGTCGACGAAGTCTTTACGGCAGAGGGGACGCACCTTCGAAAAGATGGATCGACGTATCCCGTCGAGACACGAGTCGGGGCCTTTATGGCTGACGGCCAGAAGGTCATTCTGGCGCTTTGTCGCGACATCACAGAGCGCAAACAAGCTCAGGAGGAGCGAAAGGCGCTCAACAGCCAACTCCAGGACGCCCGCGACGAGGCGGTCCGCGCCAATCGCACCAAGAGTGCCTTTCTGGCCAATATGAGCCACGAGTTGCGCACGCCGCTCAATGCCGTCATCGGCTACTCCGAATTTCTCATCGAGGAGATGGAAGCCGAAGGCGATGAGCACCTGGCGGATCTTGAAAAAATCTTGACCGCCGGCCATCACCTGCTGTCGCTGATCAACGATATTCTGGACCTCTCGAAGATCGAGGCCGGCAAGGTCGAAC
>CAYUPT010000318.1:0-5222 GCA_964446725.1 uncultured Bradymonadales bacterium
TCCATTTTCCGCCCGTTTCATCTCGCAGATCGTTTCGTTTTTATCGGCCCGAGTCCGGCTATGGCCAAGGTCATCTACCGCGATACCCGCGGCGTCCGCCGCACCCATGTTCTGGAGAGTACGACCACCATCGGTCGCCACCCCGAACAGGATATCCAGATTCTCGATCGCGTCGTCTCCAAAAACCACGCGGTCATCGAAAAGGATATCGAGGGTCGCTTCATCATCCGCGACTGCGGAAGCCGCAACGGCACCTTCGTCAACGGCGACAAACTCGACGACAAATACGAACTCGTCCACGGCGATACCGTCGGCATTGGTTCCACGGATCTGACCTTCCGGGAGGCGAAGACCCGCAAGGAGTCCCAAAACAAGGTCACCATTCACGCCGACGACCACGACTCCCATATCCAAAATCGCATCGCTCAGGGCGTCGACGACCGATTTTTGCCCGAAGATCGCATCAAGAGCAACGAAGCGCTGCGACGGGACTACGAGAAACTTCGCATCGCCCACGAACTCAGCCAGTCGATCGGCGTCGAAACCGATCTCGACATGCTCGTCGAAAAGATTCTCGACAAGGCCTTCGAGCTATTTCCCGCCGATCACGGCGTCATCATGATGCGCCTCGAAGACAGTGAGCGCATGGTGCCGATGGTCGTCCGGAGCAGCGGTGACGATGGCTCCGATGTCGGCGATGTCCAGATCTCGAAGACCATCCTCAACGAGGTCATCGACGAAAAGCAGGCCGTCCTGTCGTCGGATGCCATGAAGGACGACCGCTTTTCGGGGGCCCACTCCATCATTCTCGGCAATATTCGTTCCACCATGAGCGTGCCGCTTTTGATGGACGACAAGATCTTGGGCGTCATCCACCTCGATTCCACCGTCGAAAGCGGCGCCTTTACCGAAAAGGACCTCCAGATCCTCACCGGCTTTGCCCGCCAGGCGGCGATGCTCATCAACCACCACCGCCTGATCAAAAAGATGGAAGAAGAGGTCGTGGTTCGAGAAAAGCTCAATCGCCTTCTATCGCCGCAACTCGTCGAGGAAGTCGTCAGCGGGCGCCGGGAGCTAAAAAAGGGCGGAGAATTGCGCCGGGCGACCGTGATGTTCGCCGATATTCGAAACTTCACCTCCTACAGCGAACAACAGACCCCGCAGCGCGTCGTCGACGTCCTCAACGAGTATTTTGAGCTGATGGTCGACGTCATCTTCAAACACGAGGGGACGCTCGACAAATTTATCGGCGACGAAATCATGGCCATCTGGGGTGCTCCCATCGGTCACGACGACGACACCGAACGCGCCGTTCGATGCGCCGTCGAAATGCAGGAGGCAATCCGGATCTTCAACGACAAACGCCAGGGAAGCGACAACCAGACGCTGCGCATCGGCATCGGCCTCAATACCGGGGAAGTCGTCGCCGGTTATATGGGCTCGACCAAAAGCATGAACTACACGGTCATGGGCGATGTCGTGAATACCGCCAATCGCATCTGCTCGGAGGCCGGCCCCGGTGATATCGTCGTCGGTCCCGACACCTACCGCGAAGTCGACGACCTGGTGACGGCCGACAAACTTCCGCCGACGCAACTCAAGGGCAAGGCTCAACACGTCGACATGTTTCGCGTCCGCGGTCTTCGGCGCCGTCCCATCCAGCCGACGCTTCGCAATCCATCGTCGTCTTCGTCCTGATCTCGGCCCGGTCGACCGAGAAGCTCTCAAAATAATGTCGGACCGAGTGAGGCCGGAAATCACGACGGGAGACTTTTTTGATAGCTTCTGAATCCTTGGCCAATATGTCCCGTTGTCCTATACTCGCCGCGCAGACTGGCACACCCTCCAATATTCCCGACGCCCCCTGTCTAGATGGCTGACCAACGATATAAGGTCCTGGAGCGCATCGACGCCGGTGGCATGGCCGAAGTCTTTAAGGCCAACTCCACCAGCATGCAGGGCTTCCAGAAACTGGTGGCCATCAAGCGCATCCTGCCGAACCTGACCCAAAACGAGCGCTTCGTCCGCATGTTTCTCGACGAAGCCAAGGTCAGTCTCCATTTAAACCACACCAACTGCGTTCACGTCTTCGACCTCGGGATTGCCGACGGCACCTACTTCATTGTCATGGAGTTTGTCGACGGCACCAATCTCAAAAAGCTGGTCAAATTCTTCGACAAACACGACCAGCAGATGCGTGTCGAAGACGCCGTCTTTATCGCCATTGAAATCTGCAAGGGACTGACCCACGCCCACGAAAAGTGCGACCAGGACGGCGCCCCACTCGATATCGTTCATCGCGATATCAGCCCTCCCAATATCTTGCTGTCTCAGGCCGGTGAGATCAAAATCACCGATTTTGGCCTCGCCAAGGCCAAAAGCCAGGCCGAAAGCACCGATCCGGGGGTCGTCAAAGGGAAATTCGGCTATCTTTCACCGGAGGCCGCCCAGGGCGAGGACATCGACAAACGCACCGATATCTTCGCCGTCGGCATTCTTCTGTGGGAAATGCTCGCCGGACGCCGACTCTTTTTGGGCGAATCGGACCACGAGACCCTCCAGCAGGTCCAAAGCGCCGACATCACCCCGATCTCCAACCTTCGCGGCGACATCCCTCCCTATCTGGAGGGAATCCTCGACCGCACACTGGCCAAAGACCCCGACGATCGCTACCAGACAGCCCGCCAACTCGGCGAGTCGCTGGCCGAATTTCTCTTTGATTACGGCGAAGTCGTCACCAACTACGACATCGCTGAACTCGTCGAGCAGTACCGACAGCAGCGACCGGAGCGAAAAAAGACGCGCCGCGACGAAAAGGTCGGCAAGGCGGTCCAGAAACAGCTCGATCGACTCAAATCCCTCGAGGAGATCGAAGACCTCGACATGTACCTCGCCCAGCACTACGAATCACTGCCCGACCAGGGGGAGATGGGCGATCCGGACGCCGCCGGCGGATTCGAGGATCCGCGAAACTGGGCCGATCTGGGCCTCGGCGAGGACCCGGCCGACGGCGGGGCTGACCATGCGGAAACCGGCTCCAATTCCGGTGTCGGGCCCGGCCCCGATGATTCCGACTCCTGGCAGGAGACGGGCCTCGACGATCTGGCCCGCTCGACATCGTCGTACGACGCCATCGAACCGCTAAAGGCCCGGGAGGCCGCCGGGCAGGCATCCAATGCCGGCGGTCCCCCCACACTGCCCGGCGAGACCGCCACCGCCCCGCCGCCATCGCAGTCCCAAACGACGTCCCAAAGCTCCACTCCCGCCCCGGCGCCCCAATCGTCGCAACAGCCCCAACAACCCAGGCCGGCTCAGCCGGCCCCCGACAGTTCACCGGCGCCACAACAACCGTCGGAACCGGACGTCACGCCCCGCGCTGAGCGCTCCGATACCTCCGTCGACGACGGCAACGACGCCTCCGGCGGTCTCGGCCCCATGGCGACCACCTTGCTGGTGGCACTGGCCGTGGTCCTCATCGGAACCGCCGTCGGGTTCGCCATGGGACTCCTCCCACCGGGGTAACCCCGGAAGACGGACACAACCCTGCCGCGATAACTCAAAACTTCCCCGCTTGTGATGGTTCTCGATCCGCGGTCGCCTACACCGCGTCTTCTCCGCCCCATACCTTATAGGGTGGAAGCTCCCGGAGTGATTCCTCGATATAGGCCACATCGGGCTCTAACTCCTGGCGGGCACTCTCGATGATCTTTTTGAGCTTCGAGTAGCTGTTGACCATAAAATCCAGCGGACTCGGCGGGCTCTGAAATGTCTTGTGAAACGACGCGTAGGGCATATTGGCCACCACCGCCGGTCGCGCGATCTGTTGGACCGGCACCCACAAAAGATTGCGCCCCTTCGAGATCGGCGCAAAGGCGTCAAAGGCCATGATGTGGGCATTTCTCGATCCGATCGAGCCCCGCTGGACCGATTCCCAGGCTACTTTCGACGGCACGTTATTGATGACGCCGCCATCGCACAGTCGCAGCAAGTCGTGGCGATCAAAGAGCTTTTCTAAGGGCCGAATCGTCTCCGGGTCGTCGTGAAAAATATCGAAGTGCAACAATCCCGGGACCGCACAGCTAAATCCGGCGGCCTCCAGTACCGGAAATTGCCCGGTCCCCTCCTCGGCGCCGAAGACGATCTGTTTAAGAAGACGGGGATTTTTACTCAACTGACGGACCGCGCCGAAAAATAATTTCAACTTCCGGCGCAGTGCCAGCGGCGTCAGGCTCGTATCGCCGGCCTGCTCGTACTCCCGGTCATCGAAGTTAAATCCCTTTCGAATGCCGGTGACTACGATCTAGAGGTTGATCGGAAGCTCCTCGAATCGCGGCATGCTGTAGCCGAGTAACTCCTCGAAGATCTCGCGGGCCAGCCGCATGAAATTGAGGTGAAATGCCCCCGGAAACCCGAAGCGCGAAAACCCCGAAAACGGTCGAAATAGCGTCTCGTAATCGACGCGTTTGGGAAATGCCATGGCCATCGAAATCGGGTCGTAGGACCGATCGACAGCCCGAATCATCCCCATGATGCTGCCCATCGAGCTTCCGACGATCAGCTCCGGGGTCACGTCCAATTCCTTGAGCAACCCGAAGGTCGCCAGATGAACAAGGCCCGCTCCCCCGCCACCGCCCAAGACCAAGACCGGCTCCTTTTGGAGCAACTCGTCGTCCAGATCGGAGGCCGAAAAGTCGTTGATATGCCGCTCTAATAACGTGGAGCGCGTCGTGTCGACGCGAAGCGACAACACCGGTGCGATATCGCGCAGCGACTCCACATTCGGATCGCCCTCCTCGGGGATCAGCGGGACGACAGCATCGATCATCCATCGGCGCAGATCATCGACGTCGTCGCCGAGCGAGACATCGACGCCGTCGGGCGTTCGAAACTCGTCGAGCTGCGCCATCGATGTGGCGTACCGAAACAACGCCTTGTGTCGGGGATGCAGTACCGACGGGTCATCGACCAGAAGTTCGATCAGGCGCTGTTCGAACTCCTGGAGTTCGCGAATGCGGACAAAATGTCGACCATATCCACTCAATCGGGGCTCGCTCTTCTCGTCACCGAATCACATCGTGGCATGAAGCCGCCGCCAACCGGCGGCGGTGAAAATGGATCCGGAGTATGCAACAGGTCATCCATAAACGCAAAAAACCGGAGTCGATTCCATCGCCAGGGACTCGACTCCGGCCAGAAGTGGTCAGAAAAAGCGGACCGAGCAC
>CAYUPT010000319.1:0-2317 GCA_964446725.1 uncultured Bradymonadales bacterium
TTCGCTCAAGCCCGATACCGGGGGCCGATGGGATGTCGGCCCGTCGACGCTGTGGCTGTACCGCACTGACCGAGAGTGGCGAGTATTTTCTCGACTATCGGAGGATTCGGTGAGCGTCGCCGATCCGATGACCAATCGAAGTTCGGTCGTGGTGCCCGTTGAGTCCGGCGAGATGAGCGATGTGCTCGATCTGGTCGACAAGGGCATCAAGGTGACCCGACATGCCTTTGGCAAGACGAACCCCAGGGTGGTGTTGCGCCCGGTGCTCGCCGATCGGCCGGTGGTATCGCGCCCGGAGCAGACGATACATATTCCCGCCGATGAGTCGATCACTCTGTATCTGAGCACGGCACTGCGGATACTTATCGTGTTGCCCGAATCGGAGCGAGTCCTCCAGGAACTTCCGAGCTATCAGTTGTCAGACACCTGGTTTGGGAGGACGACGACCAAGGGGGAGTTTTGTTACGCATCGCGAACCTCCGGGCGCCTGGAACTCGATGACGTCCCCCGCCGGTTTCACCGCGCGGTCACACCGCTGAAGGTCGAGAATAGCGGCGCCGATTCCCTGGCGTTGGAGCGCGTACAGTTGCCGGTTCGCCATCTGTCGTTGTTCGAGACACCGGAGAAGACACTGTGGACGGAGACCGTCAAAATGACCCGCAAGCCCGGTGACGACGGAGCGGAGATCCAGATTCAGCGCGGTCCTCCTGTGGACGCCGGAGAGGCGACTCTTTTGCAGGCCCCGCGAGATAGCGGCAAAAAAGGGTTATTCACGACAACGTTTAGTGCATTCGGAGCGCTGTTTAGCTCCTGAGACAACCTTCGACCGAAACGAGTCAGTTTGATGGAAGAGTGGTGGACAGTTGTCGTGGAGTATCTTCAGAATCCGCAAGCCGCGGCGTATTTTCACGCCGCCGTCAAGGTCGGCGTCGGTCTTCTGCTCGGCCGTATCGCCGGCAAGGGAGTGGTACGGCTATTTCTGACGGATAAGGACGCTCACCGGGCGATGATACTTCGCCGGGTCACCTTCTACATCATCTTCGGCCTATTTGTGGCCTCGGCGCTGATGGACCTGGGCTTCGAGCTGGGCGTATTACTGGGGGCGGCCGGGATTCTCACGGTGGCCATCGGGTTTGCCTCTCAGACGTCGGCCTCCAATATCATCAGCGGCCTATTCCTGCTCGGCGAACGGCCCTTTGGCGTCGGCGATATGATCAAGATCGACAGCACGGTCGGCGAGGTCCTCTCTATCGACATGCTGTCGGTCAAACTCCGGACACTGGACAACACCTTCGTCCGGGTTCCCAACGAAACCATTATCAAATCGGAGCTGACCAATATTCGGCACTTTCCAATCCGGCGCTTCGACCTCGAGGTCGGCGTCGCCTACAGGGAGGACATGAGCAAGGTCCGGAAGGTGCTACTCGACGTCGCTGATCACAACGCGCTTTGTCTGGAGGAGCCGGCCCCCAAAATTCTGTTCACCGGTTTCGGTGATTCGGCGCTCAATCACGAGTTTCGAGTCTGGGCGAAGACTGAAAATTTTCTGGACCTGCGCAACAGCCTTCCCATGGACGTCAAAACGGCGTTTGACGAACATGACATCGAAATTCCGTTTCCCCATCGCACAATCTACACCGGAAGCGAGACGGAGCCGTTTCCCATTCGCCAGTCGGGCGATGCCGTCGAATCGCAGTCGGAACAGATGGAACAAGCGGAGCAGTCGGAGGAATCCGAAGGGGCCGACCAGTCGGCGGTTCCCGAAGAACCACAGCCGGACTCGGTGGAAGAGGAAGTACTGTAAGCGGCGGTGTGGAGTTCCCCCACTTTCGTGGACCGTATATGATTTGATGGTTAACGAAGGAAAACAGGGGCCCAGATGGGATGCCGATGTCATCTCGTGGCCGCGGGAACGAAGGCAGTGAGAAACCGGGGCTGACATCGCGAAATTGCTCCATGCGATCGAGCCCGGATTCCCCCCAGACTGGTCATTCGACGTGGCTCGTACCCCGACAGACGCGCTTGGTCACCTGCGCGCCCATTTGCGTGAGCACCGCAGCGGTGCTGGAAGACCGAACTGTGCTCGACACAAACACTTGAAGAAGGCGGTCACGTGCGGACATTAATTCGAGGCCGCTGATATGTCGCAGACCCAAAGAGAACACCGATGACATACCAACCCGGCCCCCCAAGAACTCGACGTGCTCATCTCCGCCGCCTCGCTGCGCACTGGGTCTCTTAACAAGCAGCTCGCCAGGCTCGCCGCCGAAGTCGCCGAACAAAAGGATGCAACGGTCGATCTGGCCTCGATGGATGA
>CAYUPT010000319.1:2327-5200 GCA_964446725.1 uncultured Bradymonadales bacterium
TCGACGTGGCCATGTAGGACGGTGATGCCGAGGAACATAGCGACATCCCTTAAGGCGGCAGCAGCCCGGCGCTCCCTGCTACGGCACCGACCTCCCCCGCGAGCAGATGGCGGATGCCCTTGCTTCGGCAGAGCGAGAGCGATTGCCGAAGCGACGCGACCTGGCTGTCGCGGCAATCATGGAAAGGGTTGGAGACGGTACAACGAACCCAGATGCGGAATACGCCGTCCGCCTGAGAAGCTGTCAAAATAATGTCGGACCGAGTGAGACCGAGAAGATTTTGCCGCAGTTTTCGATCGAAAGACGAGGCCTAGCAGCGCTAAGTCGAGGATTTTCGACGGGAACTGCGGTCTAAATCGGCCGGAAATCACGATGGGAGACTTTTTTGATAGCTTTGGAGTCGTGCGCTGTTCATGTGACCCCTGACACAATACTCCGCAAAACCTCAACATAGTTCAAAAGAGCCATCAAAGAGTACGCCCCCTTTCTCCAATCTCTTGCCCCACAGGAGCATCTATGAAGATCGGCATTATCGGCGCAGGCATGATCGGCAGCACCCTCACACGCAGGCTCACGGCTCTCGGCCATGATGTCCGAGTGGCCAACTCTCGCAGCCCCGATACCCTCGAAGAGCTCGCCGGGGAAACAGGAGCGACGCCCGTTTGGGCCAAAGACGCAGTCGACGACGTTGAACTGGTGGTCGTAACGATCCCCGAAAAAGCTGTCACAGATCTTCCCGATGACCTCTTTGCCGACGTGCCCGACGAGGTGGTCGTCGTCGATACCGGCAACTACTATCCGCGAGAGCGCGACGGACGCATCGAGCCCATCGAAGAAGGCCTACCCGAGAGCCGTTGGGTCGAGCGTCAGATTGGGCGACCGGTGATCAAGGCCTTCAACAACATCTATTTTGAAAGCCTGATGAACAAGGGCCGCTCAGCCGATAGCCCCGAGCGTATCGCACTACCCGTCGCCGGCGACGATGATCGAGCCAAGGCCGTCGTTCTCGAACTCATCGAGGAACTCGGCTTCGACGGGGTCGACGCCGGCGGACTCGACGAGTCCTGGCGCCAGCAGCCCGGCACGCCCGTCTATACCACCGATCTCGACGCCGAAGGAGTCCGACAGGGACTGAAACAGGCGACACCGGAACGTCCGCCCAAATTTCGCGCCACCGATAACAGCCCCGGCACCTTCAACGAACCGGCATGATCTCGCCATCCCGGCCTTGAACACGACCGTGACCAGCAGTCAGATGTGCCGGATGGTCGAATACCCGGTTGGGTCGATCCAACAAAAAACCCGCCAAACCGTTGGGGTTTGGCGGGTTTTTTTGTAGTCGGGGCGACTTCCGCATCCGCGCCATCCGAGGTGAGATCTTCGAGTACGACCTGAAACTTGAACGAGGGACTGTACGATTTGTTTGCCTGTTGAGCAAATTTCGCAGTGAGAATACCACCTCTGTTTCGACCATCGAAATTAACACACCGGGTGGTTCAATTTTTCGGGCCCACCTCGCAAACATATTTGACGCACATGCTGTAGGTCATCTGGTGAGTAATCGGTGGTGTTGGAGGGTGATTCAGTCATCAGTACTCCACTGCAATGTCGTCTTTCGAAGGTGAGAGGCAGCTTCGTCACTGCGCTCCGGATGACCTTTCAGGTCAAGGTACACCTGGAGGGGATGAACATGATCGATATCTCGACGCCTGTCGACGCCGTGGAAAACACCCTCGTCATTCGGGAGGACGAGCCACAGGTTGGCTCCTCGCTCTCCCTCGTGGAAGCGAATTTCACGGAGAGCTTCGTCGGTGGGAGCTGTGCGAAGATAGAAGGTGGCAGTACGAAAACTGGCGAAGCCGTCGATCAACCATGCACCACTGAGGCCGGTCGTCGCATAGGAAATATCACGCCGCGCCAAGGTGTCGGCGACTTTGTCCACGAGCTCTTTGCCGGAGTGTGCGGCCACCCTTCCTCGCTGGATATGGTGTTTTTGAAAGTCATACTTTTCACGCCAGGAATCCAGAAGGAGATCGGGATCTCGAACACCGACGCGACCGTCGGTGTCGCGGTATAGGAGGCTCGCTTCTTCGAGGCGGCCTACAACTTGGCTTGTATACCCCTCACTGAGCCCGGTGTGCTCGGCGATCTCTTTTTGAAAGAAGGTCTCTTCGGGAAAGCGCAACAGATGCCGGGCCACACGGGAGCTTTTGGGGGCGAAGATATTGGATGGTCGTCCTCGCCGCGTGTATTGGTTCGGTTTGCCCTCCACGTGAATTCGCAAGCCAGGCGCGACAATATGGGCGTTGCCCGACAGGTCGAGCCAGGAGATCTCGGCATTTTTACAGCGTTCGGCCCCAGTCGGGGTCATATATGGTACGGCCAGAAGAGGTATTGCGCCGTCTAAATTCAATTCCTGCAGGCCTTCGATCCCCGAAGCGATGGAGGGCAGTGAGTTCGCTCCCCTCCACTCGACGGCGAATGAAAACCCGGCGACGTCGACGAGCATATCCGCTGTCGCACGAGACCCGTTCTCAGTGGAGATCTGGCCGCGAACGTCCATGTTTTCCTGGGACGCACCCAAGAGTTCGCCAAGGTGGTGCGGGATCTCTTGGCGGGCCTTTTTCTCGGATATGTTGGGCATGACCATTCCGAACAGAAGGAGAAGAGAGAGGTAGTTTTGGTTAACTAAATTAGCGGTGTTTGACGATTGTGTAAGTAGGTCTTTTTAGTTAAGTTCAGGATCTTTACTAAATTCGGTAGGTTTTCCCTTCGTACAAGGTGGGCAATTTGACGTTGCTTCACTTTCTTGGACACTGAAGTTGCCCTCGCGGTCCCTGGGTTTACGAAGTTCAACGGGCCCGACCCGCATC
>CAYUPT010000320.1:0-5185 GCA_964446725.1 uncultured Bradymonadales bacterium
TGCGGCAAAATCTTCTCGGCCTCGCTCGGTCCGACATTATTTTGACAGCTTCTGAGCCCGATCAGTCCTCGCGGCGCAACAACGGAGGCGAGTCCTTTTCTTCGAGCACCGCCTCGATCTTTTCCTCCAGCTCTCCGAATTCAAAGGGCTTGTCGATATAGTCGTCGGCCCCGAAAAGCGGCGACGTCAACTCGTTATTGGTGGGCCCGATGCCGGTGAGCATGACGATGCCCATCGGGTCGTAGATGTCGCGCTGTTTGACGTATTTGCAGATCTCCCAGCCGGTCAACTCCGGCATCATGACATCCAGGATGACCAGATTGGGCCGATGGGTGATAATTTTTTCGAGTGTGTCGGCCCCGTCGATACTCTCCAGGAGCACGCACTGCATCTTGGAGAAATGGGCGCGAAGCATGGTGCGCAGTTCGCTATCATCATCGGCGATCAGAATCACCGGTTCGTCGCGCTCGGTGGGGGGACCGTGAGGTAATTCCTCGTCGGAGACGTCCTCCGGTCGTTCCGGGATGGCTGTCGTCGTGTCGTCACTCTCGACCATAAGTGGGGTATCCTTCCAGAAGTAGCGGCGGAATCGCTGTTGATACAGGCCAAATAATACGCACCTGAGATGTAATCGCCAGCGCAATCGATATCAGCAATGGCCCAGCGATTCCACCGCCCGGTTGTTGCAACCGGTCAAGGCGCCCGATATCGCTGCGCCAGATGCCGGTCGTGGTGGCGTTCGTTATGCGCCGTCGTCGTCCATGGCCTGTCGAATCTGTTCGACCACCTCTGAATACGAGGTGTTCTGGACGACCTGTGACATCAGGTCGGTGTATTTCTCGACCAGATCGGTGCGGCCCTCATTGCGGTAGTGCTCCAGGATTTCATGGAGACGGACATAGGTCCGCTCGCTGTTGACGAAATACTCGGCGGCCTGAACGGTGGCCTGGATGCCGGCGCGACTAACCGATCGGTCTTTGGCCTGAAAGACGAAGTCTCGCCCCTCGCTGTTGACGATACCTACCGTGGCCTCGGCTTCGGCTTTCGTCGGGTCCTCGTCGCCATCGCTGCTGATGAGTCCGCGGATGGTAAATTCTGAAAAACTGATCGATTTCAACGACGGGTAATCGGCGGCCAGATGGGAGCGAAGCGCCGCAAACAGGGCATCGATGGTACCGACGCCCTCGCCGGAGACCTCCAGATGCTCGTCATTTTCGCGACGGATCCGACAATTGATGCGGCACTTCCCGTCCTGAAACTTCTCGTCGAGTCGATAACTCTCGACATCGAGTTCGACAAAATCCTCCTGTAGAATTTCCTCCATCAAACTGCGCATTTTGTCCTGATCCAACGCCATATTCGTCTCCTCGTAGTGGGGGTAATCGGTACTCGCCGGGGTCGTTCGCCTTTCGGGATTGATTGTCGATGCGTTACACTTCGAGCACTCTCGGACTGCCGGTCTAACACCCGTTGGTCACACCTGTATTCGAATTCGTCGTCTGCACCGGGACCGTCCATTATGGAGCATCACCAACATTCAGCACTCGACGACGAGCCTGTAGTGCGAGAACAATCGACGTATCTGACGGATTCCCGAGCTGCCAGTTTGTGCACCCTGTTTAGCGACGGCCTCGACAGCGGCATGGGGTATACCCGCATCATCGACATGCTGGAGCGTCAGGGCTATTCCGACAAGCTCGTCGGCCGTCTCCGGGAATCGATTCTCGAAGACGGCGACCAACTCGCCGAGGCCTTCGCCCGCTTCGGATTGCTCGATCCAACGGCCCGCAAATTGCTGCTGGCGGCCGAACAACAGGGAAGTCTACCGACGACGTTTCGCGATCTCGGCGACCACTATTCGAAACGGCACAAACGGCGAAAAAAGTTCGTTCTCAGCCTCGTCGAGCCCTGTATTCTGATCGCCCTGGGTTTTATTCTGGCACGCAACGTCGTCTCCGGAGACTTCGAGGCGTTTGTGGAATCTATGGACGTTGTCCAACATTTAAAGCCCATCGCCGTCAAATCAGCGCTCGAGATCGGGATCTTCGGTTCCACCGCGTTTTTGTCGGGCCTGGTCTTTTTGAATCTTCCGGTGGATATGAGTTTTCGCTCCACCGTCCACCGGCTGTGGATACGACTTCCGATACCGCCGTTTAACAAGGCGTCGCGCCTGCATTCGATCGCCGTCTTCTGTGGCTATTTGCGGCGCGCCATCAGCAGTGGTCTGACGGTTCATCACGCCTTTGCGCTTGCCGCAGAAGCCTCCGACAACCCTCAGATCGAGTCGAAGATCGACACCGCCCGGGAGGCCATCCAACAGGGCCAGACACTGGCGCAGGCCCTCAAGAAATCGCAGGCGCTTCCCCGAGAGGCCGTCGATTACATCGACGTCGGCGAGGAGTCGGGCCACCTCGAGGAGCGGCTCGAGGAGTTGGCCGATCGCTACGGAGAACAGGCCGATGAAAACTTCCGCATCAAGCGGGTCGTCATGACCTACGTCCTTCGGCTGCTGGTGATCATCACGGTCATCACATCCCTTTTGGCGACGGTGGCCGCCCAGATGGGTGGCATCCTGCCGACCTGATCGTTGCGCTATCACCGGCCGTCGGCGACCCGATTTCGGCGTCGCCGACACAGGGCCCATCTTCTCAGGAATCGTCGGCGGGAACCGGAATCTGGCGGACCGCGCGAATCGCGTGGGAGTCGCCGGTCAACTCGGTGGCCGTCGTCACCAGCGTCTTGAGTTCTTGACGGTTCATCGGCCGGTCGATGGCATTGACGTCGTAGGCGAATCCGTATTCTGGAAAGTCGCGATGGGCCGATTCGAGATTGTCGAGGCCGGCCTCGAAGATCGCGTCGTCGACAGCCTTTTTGGTACCCCGCTGGTCGCTGTGGACGACGGTCAAAATCGTCGGTGCCTGGTCGGCTTCCACCCCGATCGGTTGGCCGGGGCTAAAGACACAGGAGCGGGATGTTCCGTAGGCGTTAAACAGGCGCGTCGTATTGGCCACATATTGAGCGATACGCGGCTGAGCCTCTTCGGTGGCGGCGCCGATGTGGGGCGTCGAAATCACGCCCTGTTCGGTGGCATACGGATTGTCCCACGGGTCGTCGGCACTGCCCGGCTCGTCGGGATAGACGTCGACGGCGACGCGTTCGATATGACCTTCATTGACGGCGTGTTTGAGGTCGTCGGGGTCGTATAAAAACCCGCGGGCGGCATTGATGAAAATCCGCGGGCTGGGTCCCGATCGCTGGGCGGCCATCTGGGCGAAGTGCTCGTAGTCGAGCATCCCGGCATTGGAATTGCCGCGCGGGTCCTCCGCCGACACATGAACCGTGACCACATCCGCGGTGCGAAAGGCCTCGCCGAGGCTGTTGCAGGACTTCCAGCCCAGTGCTTCGCCGACCTCGCGGGCCACCTCGCGCTTGTCGTAGAAGTGGATATTCAACCCGAAGGCCTCGGCGACCTGCGCGACCTGCTTGCCGATATTGCCGAGTCCGATGACCGACAGTGTCTTGCCCTTGAGTTCGTATCGGCCGGTACTGTCTTTCGTCCACATGCTTTTACGACTGTGGTGATTGGCCTCGAAGATCCGCCGCGCCAGACAGATCATCTCTCCCATGACCATTTCGACGACCGACCGTCCATTGCTGACGGGGTCGTTCATCACCAATACCCCGTGGCGTGCGCAGGCCTCTTTGTCGACGGAGTCATCGCCGATACAGCAGAGCATGATCGCCGCCAGGTTGTCGGAGGCCTCGAGCACTTCCTCATCGACCTCAAAGCCACTGCGCTTGTACAACAAGTCGTGTTGTCCTTCGCGCAAAAGCTCGATGACCTCGTCGCGCCGGTCGGTCATCTCTGGCGGCACGCGTTCGGCGCGAATTCCGAGTTCGGCCAGATATCGGTCGAGACTCGGATCGGGCTGCTCGACAATCAGCGCCTTTTCAAAATGGGGTCGGAGAATGCGTACACCGTTGATATTTTCGCACATACGAACTTGCCAGTACTGAAGGGAAATCGAGACTGCAGCCGGCTCGCCGGTCATGAGTACGGAAGTACTCGGGAGATGACAGCGGATACCGGGGACTCAAATTGAGCGACCTGTCAACAAACGCGGAACCGAGCGCCTCGGTGCCACACGGCGGCCGAGGCGACTTGCGTACAATTAAAGAACGACGTTCTCGACATATTCCCCGAACTCCTCGCGCAGAGTGTTGGAGATCTCGCCGAGTGTGACCTTTGCTTTGACGGCGTCGACGATGTGGGGCATCAGGTTGTCGCCGGATTCGGCGGCCTTCGCCAGCCGTCGCCGGGCGTCGACGACGTCCCGATCGGAACGCCGTTGCTTGAATTTTTGGAGGCGCTGGACCTGATTTTCCTCGACGCGCTCATCGACCTTGTGCAGGTCCACCGGCGGCTCTTCATCGTCGTCCTCAAAGCGGTTGACGCCGACGATGACGTCATCGCCGTCCTCCTGGGCGAGTTGCGCCTGATAGGCGGCCTCCTGGATTTCCGATTGCTGAAAGCCGTTCTCGATGCCGGCGACGGCGCCGCCCATATCGTCGAGTCGAGCGATGTAGTCCCGGGCGCCCTGCTCGATGTGGTCGGTCATCGACTCCACGGCGTAACTTCCCGCCAGCGGATCGACGACATCGGCCACCCCGGTCTCATGGGCAATGACCTGCTGGGTTCGAAGCGCCAGCTTTGCCGATTCCTCGGTGGGCAGGCTCAGCGCCTCGTCCCAGGAATTGGTGTGCAGCGACTGGGTTCCACCCATCACCGCCGCCATCGCCTGCATGGCGACGCGCACCATATTGACTCGGGGTTGCTGAGCGGTCAGCGTCGATCCCGCCGTCTGACTGTGGAATCGAAGCCGCATCGACTTCTCATCTTCGGCGCCGAAGCGCTCCTTCATAATGTGCGCCCACAGCCGTCGGGCGGCCCGGAACTTCGCCACTTCCTCCAGAAAGTTGTTGTGGACGTTAAAGAAAAACGACAGACGTCCGGCGAAGTCGTCGACATCGAGACCGGCCTCGACGGCTCGCTCGACGTAGGCGATGCCGTTGGCCAGCGTAAATCCGACCTCCTGGACCGCCGTACTTCCCGCCTCCCGGATGTGATAGCCCGAGATACTGACCGTATTCCAGTTCGGAACCTCGGTCTGACAGAAATCGAAGA